>JAAUUR010000111.1 GCA_012031045.1 Leptolyngbyaceae cyanobacterium SM2_5_2 | reverse complement strand
TCACCCAGGAAGATCCCCACCAGCCCCATCGCCGGAATGCCTGGTGATGGAAGTCTGGAAGGCCGAAACCGTGGTGGTGCTGAAACGCAGCCTGTCGGTGGGCTATGCCGGGGTCGATAATCCCCTCTTCTACCGAGACAATACGCTGATGTTCTTTGGCGATGCCAAGGCCAATATCAACAGCGTGCTGGGTCTGCTCTCGGCAACGGAAACGGTTCCAGTGGGCGAGGTCTTAGTCGCCGCTTAGCCCTCAATCGGTGGCTCTCTGACTAGTAACTCTTCTTAGCAGGAGTTGATTCCGGCTATGCGGCTGGGGTCAACTCCTGCTACGCACTTAGCGCTCTACCCTGGCCATGAGGAGCTGGCTAGCTGTGAGGGATTGGCCCGGTGCCAATTCCGCCAGCAGTGCTGAGCTAATTTTGGCCTCGCCTGCAAACGTTGCCGATTCATACAGCCCTTCTACCAGCGTTAGCACCGTTACCTGCTGGGCTATGGGATCCACAATCCAATACTCGGCAATGCTACGGGCTTCGTACTGAGATCGCTTGTAGCGGTAGTCGCGATCAATGTTTTGCTTCCCCGGCGACACCACCTCCACCACCAGCTGGGGCGGCGGCATATCAATCGTCACCGTGGAACGATTGGCCCCTCCAACGCCAAGGCCAACTCCTCCGACAGCACCATCAAGTCTGGCAACCGCACGGTGGCTCTGGCACCCATCACGGCTAATTCAGTTTTCATCCGTAAGCATTCTGGTCTAATGCCTACCTGTAAAAAGTATGCAAATAGAATAGAGGCAATCCGCTGATTCCGGTCACTCTCTGGCGGCATGGCGATTAGTTCCCCATTCTCTAATTCGTAACGGGTGTCGGTGCCATCGTCGTAGGCCAAAAAGTCGTCTAACGTCATCCGACTAGCTGCAACAGTCATGGGGTTGTAGCCTCCAACAGAGTGGGCCTGAGCTTTTATTATCGCAACCTTTCCTCTGGGGCCTCTAGATGCTGGATTTCCTTCAGGGCCTCTTCATAAGCATCTGCCGTGGTATGGAGCCAGTCAGCTGAGGACTAACGCCTTTAGCTATTATTTGAACAGATGAATGTTGTCTGCCGCATTGAAGGACTTGAGTTTGAATGGGATGGGAATAAGGCAGAAAGCAACTTTCAAAAGCATGGCGTTCGCTTTGAAGAGGCTGCTGAAGCTTTCCTTGACCCCTTTTACCAAATCGGCGATGCGTCGAGGCAAGGTGAAGAGCGCCGCTTTATCTTGGGCTACTCATTGACTCCCAGGCTATTGCTTGCCGTTTACGTTGAAAGAGGAACCAGAACACGAATTATTTCAGCCCAGATAGCTACTCGTTCTGAGCGATACCTATATGAACAGTCTTGATGAAACCCTTGACGAACCGTTTGAGTTGACGTTCAATGTCCGCTCTTCTGAAGCGGTGACGGTGACAATACCCATTGATACGTTGGCAAATCTGCGGGCGATCGCAGGGAAAAAAGATATGTCCCTAGAGGGGCTCATCAAATTCTACGTGGGTCAGGGGTTAAGGGCTGATCTAACCCAACTGCGGGCGGATCAAACGTTAAATGCGGCCCAGCAGGTTTTAGCTGAACACCTCAAATCCGGCGAAGCCGCCGCCAGAATTGTCAATGAAATTCGCCAGCGAAGCATAACGGATACGGCTGGATAGCAGCCCATGCTGCCAATGTTAGCTTTAAGTGAAACGGGGCCTGTTTGACTGACAAAACTTCTCAGCCAGATCCCCCCAAGCCATCTCCTTAGCCCTCTCCCAAGGGAAGGTGGCACTGGAGGGATGGATCGGCTCCCCTAGCCTTCTCCCAGAAGTCTAGGGGGTGAGGTCTAAACCGACCAGCGACACGGCCCAGTTTCAAGCGTCACTGGGGCAGGCGGCAGGGTTGGTGGCGGTAACTGGCCTGAGTAGGGTGTAGATAAGTGAATGGGTAGCGAGGTTAGCAAAAAATGGGTTTCTTTATCTGTTAAAACACCGTAGAACATTAGCGCCTATGCTAAAAACAGTAGGAATTGAATTTCCAGCGATGAAAGCTTACGAATTTCCGGCTCAGATTACCTCAGATGGGCAACTTCGGCTTCCAGAAGCAGCCCTATCCCAGCTCAATGCTGAGCAAGTAGTGCGTGTCATTGTACTCATTCCAGAAACTACCGATAGTTCAGAGGAACAAGTCTGGTCTATGTTGGCCGCTGAGCAGTTTTTAGCCGGCTATAGTGCCGAAGATGCCCTCTACGATACGCTTTAGGGATGGATATCTTTCAACCTGGAGACGTTGTCTTACTCACATTTCCATTCACCGATGCAGTCGGTCAAAAACGTCGCCCCGCCTTAGTTCTGATCGACACCGGAGATCCTGATATTGTCGTTGCCCGCATTACCAGCCAACCTTACTCCACAGCCTTTGATATCTTGTTAACCCACTGGCAATCAGCCGATTTACTGGTACCTTCTACGGTCAGATTGCACAAAGTTGCCACCCTTGATAAGGGGCTGGTAAACCGCCGACTGGGCTGTCTTGCCGCCGATCAATGAAATTCGCCAGCGAAGCATAACGGATACAGCTGGATAGCAGCTCAAATTGACAGCCTGATTTGTTTTAAGTATTTATCCCTCAAGATTGTGAACAACAAACTGGTGTAGCAAGTTGGCAATCATGGTTTGCAAAGGGGTTTCGGTCTGCTGTGCTAGAGCCTGCAAAAGCTGAAGATCTTGAGCAGAGATCTCAATTTTGATTTCCTGTAGCTCTCTGATCTGAGCTTTAGCGTAGCTTTGGTAGCGTTTAATTTCTTGCTCAAGGTTGGGAACCGAAAGCCATTCATCGCTTGCCACCGATGTTAGTAGTTCCTGTTCTTCTAGTGACAGCTTAATGTCTTCCATCTATCCTCCCAGATATTTTTTCTTCATCTTTCGACTTGGAATAATCGTTTTAAGGGAAATACTTTGCTCGTCAATGGGCCACAGTTTTCCACCACTGACCTAAAACGCCAGAATGAGAAGACTTGCGAAAGTATTCCATGATTTCTTGCGGATCCATAGCATTGAGATCTTGATAGATTTGAGCCTGAACTTGTTGTTTAAATTCTAGGCAATCAAACTTTTTCTGAGTGAAAGGTGAATTACTCGTTGTTGTCATTGAGAATAACCTCTTTGGGAGAGACAATAGTTAGAATGCCGTAGCCATTCAGCAGATTCACCTGGCTAAACTGCTTCATTTTATCTAGACGAACAATGTGTTTAAAGTTTCAGGAAACATTAAGGAACATCAGCCTCAGGGTAAGTGTTGTTTTCAAAAGCCTGAAAAAATAAATTTTATTTAAACGCCCCTTTGATAATCCATTTATAGCGAAAAGGGGCAGGCTTGTGCCCACCCCTCTCAGTTAGCTATTCACCTGAAGCCTACTCCACTCCCTCAATCCGGTCTTCTACTTCCTGGTACAGCTCTTGCAGTCGTTCCAGGTTTTCGTCGCTGGTTTCCCAGTAGCCGCGACCGTTCACTTCCAGCAGGGTGGAAACCATGCGGCGGAAGGAGTTGGGGTTGAGATCCATCAGGCGCTTGCACATCTCTGGGTCTTGGATGAAGGTGGTGTTTACGTCTTCGTAGACCCAGTTATCCACCGCGCCCGCCGTGGCCGACCAGCCCATGGTATTCACCAGGCGTTTGGAGAGTTCCCGCACCCCTTCGTAGCCGTGGGAGAGCATGCCCTCGTACCACTTGGGGTTGAGCATTTTGGTGCGGGCATCCAGGCGCACAGTTTCCGATAGGGTACGCACCTGGGCATTAGCGGTGGTGGTATCGGCGATGTAGGAGGCCGGAGCCTTACCGTCTTCGCGCAGACTGGCCACCAGTTTGGTGGGGTCAGAGTCGAAGTAGTGGGACACGTCGGTGAGGGAAATCTCCGAGGAATCGAGATTTTGGAAGGTGGCATCCGCCGTCTTCAGGGCCGACTCGAACAGGCCTCGGTTGCTGTCCATCACCCCAGGGTTGTCGGAGTTGAAGGCAAAGGACTTGCGCTTCAGGTACATCTCCTGGAGCTCCGCTTCGTTTTCCCAGGTGCTATTTCCACCGCTAGGTTAATGTTGGCGGCGTAGGAACCGGAGGCGTTGGAAAAAATTCGGGTGGCGGCCTGGCGCAGGTCAATGCCCATTTCCTTGGCCTGCTGAAGGGCGTGCTTGCGGACAAAGTTCATGTCCAGAGGTTCATTGGCCTCAGCCGCCATTTTCACTGCCCGATCCAGCAGGGCCATCTGGTTGATGAACAGGTCACGGAATACCCCGGAACAATTGACCACAATATCTACCCGGGGCCGACCCAGTTCTTCCAGGGGGATCAGTTCGAGCTTGTTGACCCGACCGAGGGAGTCGGGCAGGGGCTTGACCCCAACGAACCACATCATTTGGGCCAGAGATTCGCCATAGGTTTTGATGTTGTCGGTGCCCCAAAGTACGGTGGCGATGGTTTCGGGGTAGTGGCCGCCGTTTTCCTGCCGCTGCCGCTCCAGTAGGCGATCCACCACAATTTTGGCGGACTGCACCGCCGCCGTAGTGGGAATGGACTGCGGATCTAACGCGTGGATATTCTTGCCGGTGGGCAGCACTTCTGGGTTGCGGATCGGGTCGCCGCCGGGGCCAGGGAGGATGTATTCCCCTTCCAGGGCTTGTAGCAGGCCGCCCAGTTCGTTGTCGGCACAGACCTGTTCCAGGCAAAACTCCAGGTACTCCATCAGGGGTTTAACGGCGTCGGTAGCTACATTGGGGTAGCCCGCTTCGTGGAGAGCTTTGATCCAGGGCTCTTTGCGGCCAATGTTCAAGAAGTTCAGCCGCGACACCATAGTGACCCGCCCCTCGGCGTCGATCTGCTCGTGCACCAGGGCCGCCACGGCAGCGCGCACACCCTGGTTGATGTCGTAGAGGAGTTGCACATCAGCGAGGTGGCCGCGATCGCTGTTTCGGTAAATCTCCTCGATATCTCGCCCCAGGCTCGCCGCGATGATCCGTTGCAGGCTCTGGATGCCGTCTTCCTCGCGATCCAGACCAGCGATATTGACCAGGGTGGCGATCGCTCCTCCGCGCTGGGGGGCTTGCCCACCACATGCAACCCGCAGGGCAACAGACGCGACTCGATCTCCATCAGCTTGATGTAGATTTTGCCCACCAGGCCATCCCGCTCCTCGGCAGACAGATCCCCAGCGTCACCCTCTGGCAGGGTAACATCCTTATCCAGGTTGCAAACCCGCGCCGTTTCCACAATTGCGTTGACGATCTGCACCGCCCGGCCACTTTCTTTGTTGCCCTGGTAGGAGCCGATCAGTTCGCTCAGTTCCTTCAGCCCTTTATACAGCCCGGCATTTTCAGCCGGGGGGGTGAGGTAGCTGATGGTTTCTGCATAGCCGCGCCGCTTAGCAATGGTCGCTTCCGAGGGATTATTCGCCGCGTAGTAGTAGAGGTTGGGGATGCTGCCGATTAGGTTATCGGGGTAGCAGGTGCCCGACATACCCATTTGCTTACCGGGCATAAACTCCAGCGACCCGTGGGTGCCAAAGTGCAGCACCGCATCGGCTCCCCAGATTTTGTTCAAAAAGGTGTAGTAGGCGGCAAAGCCGTGGTGGGGACTGGCAGAGCGGGAGAACAACAGCCGCATGGGGTCGCCCTCGTAGCCAAAGGTGGGCTGCACGCCAATGAACACATTGCCAAAGGCTTTGCCGTAGACCAACATATTTTCGCCATCGGTGTTCAGGTGGCCCGGCGGTGGCCCCCAGTTGTCTTCCAAACGTTCGGCGTAGGGGGTAAGGGCCTGGTACTCGCGCACGGGCATGCGGTAGGCCACGTTGAGTTCGGGGCTGTGGTACTGGGCCTGGGCATCGTGGATGACTTCCTGGAGCAGGGCTTCGGGCGACTCGGGCAAATCCTGCACGTCGTAGCCGTTCTGCTTGAGGGCGGCCATCACCCGGTAGATGGAGCCAAACACATCCAGGTAGGCGGCGGTGCCCACGTTGCCCTTGTCTGGCGGAAAGCTAAAGATGGTAATGGCCAGCTTCTTATCTACCTTGGGTTTACGGCGCAGGCTGGCCCACTTCATCGCCCGCTGGGTGATGGATTCGATCCGGTCTTGTAGGGAAATGGCCCGCCCGGTCAGCCCATCGCGCCCAGAGAGAACAATCGGCTCGATCGCCCCATCCAGTTCTGGAATCGCCATCTGCAGGGCCACCTGAATGGGGTGCAAACCCAGGTCGCTGTCTTCCCATTCTTCGGTGGTTTGGAACACCAGGGGCAGGGCCACCATGTAGGGGCGGTTGAGGCGCTTCAGGGTTTCAATGGCCTTGGGATGGTCCTGCCGGGCCGGGCCGCCCACCAGGGCAAAGCCGGTGAGGGAGACCACGGCATCCACAATGGTTTTAGTTTTGTCTACCGGGTCAAAGAAATAAGCGTCCACGGGTTTGGAGAAATCCAACCCGCCTGCGAACACAGGGATGACCTTCGCACCGAGGTATTCAAACTCTTGTACCATCGCCACGTAGTGAGCTTCATCGCCAGTGACCAGGTGGGTACGCTGCAACACCAGGCCAATGGTAGGGGCGAGGGGATCCTTCAGGTCGTCGGCAATATCGCGGCGAGAGTTATACCAGTTGAGGTATTCCTTGATGTCTTCAAACATGGTGGGGGCCACGGGATGCCAGATACCCATATCAGGGTAGGTAACCGGTTCCTCGTAGGCCAGGCTATCGATTTGAGGTGCCCCGTCAATTTGCTTATCGGCCAGGACGTAGCGGTCGGCCAGCATCAGCAGAAAGTTTTCCAGGTTTTCGGGCGACCCACCCAGCCAGTATTGAAAGCTGAGCATAAAGTTGCGGGCATCCTGGGCCTTTTCCACCGGCAGGTATTTGAGCACCGTGGGCAGGGTGCGAAGCAGCTTTAGCATGGCATCCTGAAAGCCTGCCCCCGATTTTTCCTTCCGCTTTTTCATGAAGGAGGCAATCATGCTCTTCGACTGGCCCAGTTGCGCCATGGAAAAGCGGCCCATTTTGTTCAGGCGCATGACCTGGGGCATGGAGGGGAAGCATACCGCCACATCTAAACTGTCGCGTACCGGCTGAACCGCTTCCACCACCTTATCGGCCAGGTCTTCAATAAAGATTAGCGAGGCAATAAACACATTGGCCTCGGCCACATCCTGCTTAAAGGATTCGTAGTTGCTGGCATCCCGAAGTTCCTCGATCAGGTAGCCGTTGACTTCGATTGCCACTTGCGGATTGCTGGCGTTAATGGAGCGGATGGCGGCAGACAGAGCGCTCTGGTACTGAGGCTCCAGAACCACATAGACCACCTTGACCAGCAAGCGCCCGTTCAGTTCATCGGGGGCGATGTGTCGCACAGTGGGCTTAACGTGGGTGAACATGCAGAAAAACTCCTTTCGCAACTAAGGCTACGGGGATAGGGCATCTCGCCAGCTAGGAAGCTGCCATAGACAAAACCCAACCACTCCCATAGGAAATATTTCGTAACAAAGGCAAAATCGGCAACCTATTCAACGTTGTATCAGAAAACCTTGCCAGATAAGGCTTAGGGCGATTAGGTGACACAATTTGAAATAAATCAAGTTCGACTTTGTAAACAAAATTTACAGCAGGCCGCGACTACTCCTCTCAGATTTGTATCAAAACGTTAAATAAAATTTTTTAGGAGAAAAATTGCTAGATCCCTCATAGGCCAAGATCCTCGGTTTTTTGGAAAAACCGGGGATCTTGAGCCGCTTTCAGTAGGCCTAACCGGCTACCGCCCAGTAGCACCCGGCAGAATAGGCACCTCCACCGCCTGGCGGAAGACTTCCACTTCCTCTGTAAAGTCAATCGGTAGCACCGCCACCACGTTTTCATGGGGCCGAGGAATAATCACCCAGGTTTCTAAAATGCCACCAGGGGTATTTTCTGCGGCTTCTACCCCAGCGGCCATTGCGGCCTTTACCTCAGACACATCGCCGCGAATATTAACGACAAAGCGAGCGCTCCCAGCCCGAATATAGCCAATCAGCGTTACCCGCCCAGCTTTTACCATCGCATCAGCGGCAGCAAGCACCGGGGGAAAACCCCTGGTCTCAAGGGAACCTACGGCCTGTGGCATGGCTGATCTCCTCTGAAAATCCTGTACGTGAAAAAATCCATCCCTCATTGTACGGGGAGGCGGGGCAATCGAACGCCGAATTTCGCTACCTCACGGTATGACTAGCTGGGAAAAGCCTCGGTTATAGGCCGAGCATCCGGATTATGATTAGTTCACGCGATCCACTAGTGTAACCGGTGACTGACTCTGTATTCGATTCTGCCCCTAATTTTTCTGCCCCTGAGGATTTTATCGGGGCGCCTGCTTCCATGGCTGGCCACCGCGACCATGGTGCGGATCATAGTAATGGTGCGGGTAACGTTCTGCGCCTGCCCCGGCAGCGATGGCATATTCCAGCCGTTAACCCGGTGCTAGTAGAAGGGATGGCCCTGGCCACAGGACTGCCGCCCTTGCTAGCTCAGGTGCTGGTGCAGCGTGGCATTGTAACGCCTGAGCAGGCGGTAGATTTTTTAAATCCTGAACGGCCGCAGTTACCGTCCCCCCTGGTGGAGTTTCCTGATCTGGCCGTGAGCTTAGATTTGCTGATTGAGGCCATTGAAACCGGGCAATCCATGGCCATCTGTGGTGACTATGATGCTGATGGTATGACCAGTACAGCCTTGTTGCTGCGGGCCTTGCGGATTTTGGGAGCCAACGTCCACTACGTCATCCCCAGCCGTATGAGTGAGGGCTATGGCCTTAACCAACGCATCGTAGAGGATTGCCACGCCAACAGAGTCAGCCTGATCCTGACGGTAGACAATGGCATTGCCGCCTGTGCCCCCATCGAGCGGGCGCGGGAGCTAGGGCTGGCCGTAATTGTCACCGACCACCACGACATTCCGCCTCAATTGCCACCGGCTAATGCCATTCTCAACCCCAAGCTGCTGCCGGAGTTTTCGCCCTACCGAGGGGTGGCTGGGGTGGGGGTGGCCTACATTCTGGCTGTTTGTCTGGCCCAGGCGCTAGACCAAACCCAGGATTTAACCGCCCCATTGCTGGAACTGTTTACCCTGGGCACCATTGCCGACCTGGCCCCGCTAACGGGGGTAAATCGCCGCTGGGTGCGGCGGGGGCTGGGGCTGCTGCCAAGATCGCGTATTCTCGGCATTCAGGCGCTAATTCAGGTGGCGGGGCTGGCCGACCAGAGCAAACCCCTCAAGCCAGAACACATTGGTTTTCGCCTGGGGCCACGCATCAACGCGGTGGGGCGGATTAGCGACCCGCAGATCGTCATCGACCTGCTGACTACGGAGGATGTGGGCACGGCGCTGGAGCGGGCCATGCAGTGTGAACAGATCAACACTAACCGCCAGGATCTCTGTCAGCAGATTGAGCAGGAGGCGATCGCCTGGTGCGAACAGCAGCAACAACTCGGCACCATTAGCCTGGAACAGGAGCGGGTGCTGCTGGTGGTACAGCCCAACTGGCACCACGGGGTAATCGGCATTGTGGCCTCCCGCTTGGTAGAGCGCTACGGTGTGCCAGTCTTTATCGGCACCTACGAAGACGACGGGCAAAAAATCATTCGTGGCTCAGCCCGTGGCATTCCAGAATTTGACGTGTTTGAGGCGCTGCAAAGTTGCGGCGACCTGATGGAAAAATTTGGTGGCCATCGGGCGGCGGGCGGATTTTCCTTTCTGGCTAAGCATCTACGGCAGGTCAAATCGCGCCTGGTTAACTACGCTGGCCAGCACCTTTTGCCCGAAATGCTCAAGCCGCTGGTGGCTATTGATGCTCAGGCCAGCCTGCGGGAGATTGGCCAAACCCTCTACGACCAAATCGACCAGCTCCACCCCTGCGGTATTGAAAACCCGGAACCCGTGTTTTGGACGCCCAAGGTTCAGATCCTGGAGCAGCAGGTGGTTGGGCGTGGTGGTGAACACCTCAAGCTCACCCTGAGTGAGAGCAGTGGGGCCACCATTAAGGCGATCGCCTGGCGCTGGGGGAGTTCGTTCCCGCTGCCGAAACAAGTAGATGTGGCCTACAGGCTGAAGCAAAACGAGTGGCAAGGGGTGGCCAGCATTGAGCTGGAACTAGTTGGGGTGCGGCTCAGCGAGGAAAACCCAGGGTTTGCATCCCCCACTCACCCAGGGATGGCGGCTCAGGCCCCTGGAGTTCAGCCAGCGGCTAGGGCTGTTCAGCCCCTCAAACCAAACCCTTCGGCGGCTGGAGCCGGGGGAACCTCTAAAGCTGGGGGAAATGGACGGGGGGCAGAGCGCTCGGCGGCTTACTCTGGAAATAAGCCAGGGCCGCTGCTGCCCGATCTCGACCGAAAGGCAACGGTTCCGGCCAGAGCCCAAGGGCCGGAACCGTTGCCTGGCGCTTTGCCGAATTCCCCAGATCAGGCTGGGCTGTCTGTGGCTCCAGGCTCCATGGCTGAACCCCTGGCCCGTGGGCAATCACCCCTGGCCCAAGTCTCGGATGACGTAGATCCCAGGGTAGACCCCAGGATGGTTGAGGCTGCCGCGGCCCAGGGGGCAGAATTTGTCTACAGCCAGCGTCGCTACCGGGCTGAGCGTAGAGTTGCACCGGATGCTCAGCAGTTCACGATCAGCAACCCTGAGGGGCAGGTTTTGCGCGTTAATCTAGCCACGGGTCAGGGCTTTCTGGATCTACCCGGCAGCGCCCCAAAATCCATTGATATGGCCGAGGCCCACTATGCCAACCTAATTCAGGCCGGTAGCAACGCCCTGGAAATTCAGCGCCTGACCCAGTTGTTGACGGCAAGGGAAGCGCAACTGGCGGAGCAGAATGGGCAAATTCAGTCGTTAAATAACCAGCTTGCCCAACTGCAAAACCAGTTGCAAAGCCAGGGTCAGACTCAGACAACTCCGCCTACACCATTCCAGAGCGTCCAAAATTCGACCAATACCCCCGTAAACCTGACGAATCTGCCTGCTGAACCCAAAACGCCTGCGGTGCAGTCGCAGCCTCAGCCGTTAGCTACCCCCTCGGCTAAGGCTGGGCCACCAGCGTCCCCCCCGGTAGGCGCGGTGGATCCGCAGATGCTGCGTCAGCAGGTGCGTGCCGCCATTGGGGATAAGGTCTGGTTTTGTCTGGCCGCTCAGACTCAGCAGGAGCTCTACACAGCCTTTCAGCAGCGGGATGCGGCGAATACTGGCGCTGGTGATTACTCAGGGGCAGCGGTAGCCCTAACCCAAGCCCTGGAGCGCGAAATTCTGATGCCGCTGCTGCAGGGGCTTAACGAATACAGCCAGCAATGCGGCGATGCCGAGCTTGAGGCTCTGGCCATCGCCCTTTCTGAACAGGCCAGTCTATGGGCACTGCCGGGGCTGCTGGCAGAATCCTGGAAAGCGCTAACCGACAAGGCTCTCCAGTTGATACAAAACCCCGGCGAGGGTTGCACCACATTGTCAGGGCAGAGCACTGGGCCACAGGCTGGGAGATTGGCGGCGCGGCTCTCGACGATACCCACCGGGTGCTGCTGGATGAATTTCTCCAGGGCTGGGAACACCCCGCCGCAACCTGGATGGCCGGGGCCAATGAAGCCGCCGCAACCGCTTTGGCCCAGGTGTATCAGCTGATGCAGGTAGCCCAAGATGACCAGCGGCCCATGCCTCAATGGCAGTACCAGTTATTGCAACAGCTGATTTTAGGGGAACGTCAAACCAAAGGACTCTTTCAAAGAATTTTTGGTGAAGCTTCGGCCTAACCCGAAGCGATTACGGCAAGAACCGTCTAGAGTATCAGTGATTTCGCGGATACAGGCTGGGCTATGGCCTGGTGATTAGTTCGATCTACTCCTCTGAGCAGTGCCGATGGTAATGATGGGTGTCAAATCCAGGGTTTTCATCCTCTGTGGGCTGTCTGCCACCCTGGTGGCCTGCACCGGGGAAGCCAGCACGGGCAACCGCCGCCCAACGCGATTTCTCAGCATTCAGCCGATTCAGGTCTGCGATGATTTTGGGGGTTTGTGTGCCGATCTGGCGCTATTTGAAGAAGCTACCCGCAAAATCTGGCAGCAGGCCGATGTCGCCATCAATTTTTTGAACCCCAACCGGCTCAATAGCAATCGATTTCTAGCCATTGATACCCAGGATGAGTTTGCCGAGCTGTCCTTTGCGGGCGGGGCGGGGGCGTTTGGGCGGCACCCCCTGTCTACCCGCACCACCGGGCCCCTTAACCTCTGGTTTGTAGAGGAAATTTTTGACCTGGCCCCCCTGGCCGAAACCCTGGGACTGGCCTGGATTGACCAGAACGGCATGGTGGTGAGCGACAATATTCTGGATTTCAACAATGGCCAGGGACGGCTCGATACCGTAGCCCATGAAATCGGCCACAACCTGGGGTTGACCCACACCAGCTTTGGGGCTGGCGGCAGCAATAACTTGATGACCGAAGGCGGCTTTCGCACCTCGCCCACTAGCCTCAGCGACATTACCCCTGACGGAGTTCGGCTCGACCAGCTGACCCCCAGCCAGATTGATTTTGCCAGGGATAGCCCCTTGACTAGCGAAAATTCCAATGGCCTATCCACCGGAGGAGCCACGGAGTTACCTCTGCCTTTGCCAGCTTTTCAGGACGCG
>JAAUUR010000110.1 GCA_012031045.1 Leptolyngbyaceae cyanobacterium SM2_5_2 | reverse complement strand
CAGAACTTTTGGCCAGTACGTGTCGTCTACGCTAATTCCGTCGCCCGTTGCCCAACCTAGAGGCGGTGCTGCCGATCTTGCGCCCGTTGGGATGAACTTCGTCGGGTTGGTCACGGCAAGCTAGGGAAGCAGGCCATTGGGTTGTTGGAAACTCGTGGATTTCCAGCTATGGTGGGGGCCGCCGATGCTATGACGAAGGCCGCCGATGTGCAGTTGATGTCCCACGAAACCATTGGGGATGGTCTTTGTACTATCCTCATCCGGGGGTCGCTGCCCAACGTGGCGATCGCCATTGAGGCCGGCATGCACGAAGCCGAGCGCATTGGCGAACTCCACGCCGTCATGGTAATTCCGCGCCCCCTCGACGACCTGGAAGAGTCGCTACCGCAAGCGGCTCTAGAGCAAGAACAGCCCCTCCGTCTACCGCTCAATCTCGAAACTAAAGTCGTGGAAACGGAGGCCGAGCCAGTGCTGCTGGAAGCGTCTACAGCAGAGATCATGGCTGAACCAATGGCTCTGGAGATCGACCAAACTCTAGCCGATGAAGACTTGTGAAGCGCTGAGGTGGCCAGCGTGACGGGATCCCAGGGCCACTGAGATATCGGTCGCCAGGAAGCGCTACACTGAGCCGTAACGCCCATCCCTGAGGTAGCCATGTCTACTTCCTCCACCACACCAGAGGTCGCCCTCACCGGAGACATTCAGCCTGAGATAGCCCCATCCGCAAAGGACGATATTCTTTGGCCACCGGGTGACCTCTACAGTGACGAGCCCCCCTTGGAATCTGATCTCCACCGCGACCAAATTGATCTGCTGATTCGCCTGCTCAAGAGTTTTTGGAGCGATCGGCAGGATTTTTATGCCTCCGGCAACTTGACCATTTACTACAGCCCCAACCAACTCAAGTCTGAATATTTCAGAGGGCCAGACTTCTTTGTAGTCCTCAATGCTGAGAATCGTCCCCGCAAAAGCTGGGCCGTATGGGAAGAAGGGGGTAAATACCCCAACTTAATCGTGGAACTGCTGTCGGATTCTACCGCCAAGACGGAATCGCGGGCTCAAAAAAGAGATCTTACTCAAGATATTTTCCGTCACCCCTGACTACTTCTGGTTCGACCCTCAAACCCTTGAATTTCAGGGCTTTCATCTGGTAGACGGCACCTATCAGCCGATTCTGCCCAATGACCAGGGATGGCTCTGGAGCGAGCAACTGGGGCTATACCTGGGCGTTTATCAAGCTCAGTTGCGCTTTTTTACCGCCGATGGCACGCGGGTGCCGAGCCCAGAAGAAACCGCTGCAGCGGAATGCCAACGGGCCGAAGCCGAGCGCCAACGGGCTGAAGCCGAGCGCCAACGGGCCGAAGCCGAGCGCCAACGCAACGAATTACTCCTGGCCAAGCTGCGAGAGTTAGGGGTTGATCCTGACGAGGTACCCTAACCCGTTAATTTTTTACGATTTATTTCTGGTCATAACCCGTAACATAATCACTGACCCAGGTCCAAACTTGATCGACCAAATCCTTAGCCTCGGCATCAAACCATTGCACGGTGGCGCGATTGCGAAACCAGGTACGTTGGCGTTTAGCAAACTGGCGCGTGTGGGTCACAATCTCCGCTATGGCCGTATCCAGAGAACAATCGCCCTGGAGATGGCGAAGCATTTCCCCATAGCCCAGGGTTTTCAGCAGGGGCAAGTCAGCCCCATACGTGTTGGCCAACTGGGCAACTTCATCGACTAACCCCATCTCCACCATTGTTTGAGTGCGCTGAGCAATTCGGTTGCCAAGATGGTCAGAATCACAATCTAGCCCCAGGTAGCGGATGGGATAGCTGGGTGGCGCTTCGCCCTGGAGTTGAGAAGGGGGTTGTCCGCTGACGTAGAAGATTTCCAGAGCCCGGATAGTTCTGACCGAATCATTGGGGTGAATACGCTGGGCTGCCGCCGAGTCAACGGCCTGGAGCAGCGCGTATCCTTGAGCCTGCCCCAGAGCCGCTAACTGCTGGCGCAGGGCTGGGTGCGGAGCAACGGGGGGAATTTTCAGTCCTCTTACCACAGCATCAATATATAGGCCAGTGCCGCCGACCAGTATTGGCATTTCAGACCGGCCATGGATACGCTGAATGATAGCCTGAGCCTGTTGTTGGTATTCCGCCAGGGTCAGCGTGCTGGTAGGGTCGCAAATGTTAATCAAATGGTGGGGCACCTGCTGCTGCTCAAGTTGGGACGGTTTGGCCGTGCCAATATCAAACTCTCGATATACTTGTCGGGAATCAGCGCTTAGAATAGCGGCACCCCAGCGCTGGGCCAGGCCCAGCGCCAAACTCGATTTTCCAGTGGCCGTAGCGCCCCCAATTACCAGTAAAATGGTACATTTGAATTAATAAAAGCGGTATTACGAGAGGGTGTTTCAGAATGGGAAGACTCTGGAGGTTGCATCCCTGGCTCAATCTTCATCTCAGTTAGCTTTAGAATCCTCTCTGGCAGGTTTATGTTATAATTTGAAGATGTTTTGACCTGTATTCCTATTACGTGGCTTAAAGGTCGCTTCTGGAGCGTAACGTATGACAACCAATTACGGGGCCGAGCAGATTCAAGTGCTCGAAGGGCTTGAACCTGTCCGTAAGCGTCCGGGGATGTACATTGGCAGTACCGGGCCCCGTGGTCTCCACCATCTAGTGTACGAGGTTGTCGATAATTCCGTGGATGAGGCCCTGGCCGGGCACTGTAGCCGCATCGACATTTCCCTTAATGCCGATGGCTCTGTCACCGTTACTGACGATGGACGCGGCATTCCCACTGATATTCACCCCCGCACCGGTAAGTCGGCGCTGGAAACCGTAATGACCGTGCTGCACGCGGGCGGCAAGTTTGGCGGCGGCGGCTACAAGGTCTCCGGTGGGCTGCACGGAGTGGGTATTTCTGTGGTCAACGCTCTGTCGGAATGGGTTGAGGTCACGGTTTGGCGCGATGGTAATGTCCACAAACAGCGCTACGAGCGAGGCGTCCCCATTGGCGACCTGGAGATAGCCCCCCTGACGGAAACGCGACGGGGCACCTCGGTTTCCTTTTTGCCTGACACGCAGATTTTTTCTACCGGCATCGAGTTTGACTATGACACGCTGGCCGGGCGGCTGCGGGAACTAGCCTACCTGAATGCAGGCATTGAAATCGTTTTTACCGACTACCGCCTAGAGCTGATCAAAGCTGACCAGCCCAAAGTTTCGATGTACCACTATGCCGGTGGCATCACCGAATACGTGGCGTACATCAATGGTGATAAACAGCCCATCCATGAGGAAATTATCCACATTGCCGCCGAGCGGGATGGGGTGCAGGTGGAAGCGGCCCTGCAATGGTGTGTGGATGCCTACTCTGACAACTTGCTGGGCTTTGCCAACAACATTCGCACTATCGACGGTGGCACTCACCTGGAAGGGCTCAAGGCCGTGCTGACCCGCACCCTCAACAACTTTGCCCGCAAGCGCAACAAGCGTAAGGATGCTGAATCTAACCTGGCGGGCGAAAATATCCGCGAGGGGCTAACCGCCATTGTTTCAGTTAAGGTGCCTGACCCTGAGTTTGAGGGCCAGACCAAGACCAAGCTAGGCAATACCGAAGTGCGGGGCATCGTCGATTCGTTAGTGGGCGAAGCCCTGACAGAATACCTCGACTTTCACCCTGGTGTAGCCGATTCTATTCTGGAGAAAGCGATTCAGGCCTTCAACGCCGCCGAAGCGGCCCGCCGAGCGCGGGAACTGGTGCGTCGTAAGTCGGTGCTGGAATCCTCTACCCTGCCGGGCAAATTGGCCGATTGCAGTAGCCGTGATCCTGGCGAATCCGAA
Source organism: Leptolyngbyaceae cyanobacterium SM2_5_2 (assembly GCA_012031045.1). Taxonomy (GTDB): domain Bacteria; phylum Cyanobacteriota; class Cyanobacteriia; order Phormidesmidales; family Phormidesmidaceae; genus Nodosilinea. The sequence goes on along the minus strand of JAAUUR010000110.1, from coordinate 8,859 downwards.
ATCTTTATCGTGGAGGGGGATTCCGCTGGTGGTAGTGCCAAGCAAGGGCGAGATCGCCGCTTCCAGGCCATTCTCCCCCTACGCGGTAAGATTCTCAACATCGAGAAAACCGACGATTCCAAAATCTACAAAAACACTGAAATTCAGGCGCTGATTACCGCTTTAGGACTTGGCATTAAGGGCGAAGAGTTTGATGCCTCGCAGCTACGCTACCACCGCATTTGCTTGATGACCGACGCCGACGTAGACGGGGCTCACATTCGTACCCTGCTGCTCACCTTTTTCTACCGCTACCAGCGCGAACTGGTCGATCAGGGCTATGTTTACATTGCCTGCCCCCCCCTCTACAAGGTAGTGAGGGGCCGCAACCACTGGTATTGCTACAACGATCGAGAGTTGCAGACCCTGCTTACCGAACAATTCCCCGCCAATGCCAAGCCGGACATCCAGCGCTTCAAAGGCTTGGGCGAAATGATGCCGACTCAGCTCTGGGACACCACCATGAATCCTGAGACTCGCACTATGAAGCGGGTTGAAATCGAAGATGCGGCTGAGGCCGATCGCATTTTCACCATCCTCATGGGTGATCGCGTCGCTCCCCGCCGCGAGTTCATCGAAACCCACGGGCCTCGCATGAAGTTAGAGGATTTAGACATTTAGTACCGAAAGGCAGAAGGCGGAAGGCAGAAGGCAGAATGGGAGTCCTGGGTTTCACAGGGGTTTCCAGGTTAATAAATAGGTAGGTTATTTCCGCCCCAGAGTACTAGTCGGATAGCTGAGGCCGAGGTCGGATAGCTGAGGCCGAGGTCGGATAGCCGATATTGAATACGTTAGAAGTGCGTGCTGCCATCATCCAGCTATCGGAAAATGGGGGTGGTGTGTTCTTTGCTCCTAGGCGGGGGTTCTGCCCCAGCTAGTCGGTTGCGTAAAATTTTGTAATACAAATGGGTTCCAGATCCATCTAGGTTAACAATTAATAGAGGTTTAACAATTCGGGGTTTCGGCCTCATTACCTTTCGTTGTTTATACCGTTGACCCAGACCTAGAGTGAGACGTTTAGCATGAGCAATTTATCCACCGAGCTGCGCGAGGGCACCAAAAAGGCTCACACCATGGCGGAAAACATGGGGTTTGTGCGCTGCTTTTTGCGAGGTGTTGTTGAAAAAACTCTTACCGCAAGCTAGTGGCCAACTTCTACTTTGCCTACGCGGCCATGGAAGAAGAACTGGAACGACACAAGGATCATCCTGTCGTCTCCAAGATTTACTTTCCAGAACTGCATCGTAAGGCATCTTTAGAGGCTGACCTGGCCTACTACTACGGTCCCAACTGGCGTGACCAGGTCACTATGACGCCCGGCGGCCAAGCCTATGTGGATCGCATCCGTGAAGTGGGTAACACCCAGCCTGAGTTACTGGTGAGTCACTCCTACACCCGCTACATTGGTGACCTTTCCGGTGGCCAAATCCTTAAGGGAATTGCCCAGCGAGCCATGAATCTGAACGATGGGGAAGGCACCGCCTTTTACGAGTTTCCCGAAATCACCGATGAAAAGCCTTTAAGGCTAAGTATCGGGAGTCGATGGATGCCGCTCCGGTGAATGACGTCACCATTGCCCAAATTGTTGAGGAGGCTAACCAAGCCTTTGGTCTGAACATGGAGATGTTCCAGGAGCTGGAAGGCAACCTGATCAAAGCGATTGGTCAAATGCTCTTTAATACGCTAACCAGCCGCCGCCGTCGGGGCAGCACCGAGCTGGCCACCGCCGAATAGTTTGCTATTGTAGCCTTAATAACCCTTCAATAGCTGTGGGCTTGAAAGTCTGCGGCTATTTTGGTTTTATGTCTAAGAAATCCTAACTTTTCTTCCCTGTCTGCCCTAGGTTCTAGTTAAAGTTGGAGCAGGTGATTAGCCGAGGAGAATGCGATGACCATGTTAAACGGGCAGCCTCGTTCTATTCCCCAGCCTGATGGGCCTTCTGCTCAGGCCTCCGGGGGTAGGGATAATTTTTCGCTCTCCTCGGCAGAATCGGAGGCCTATTTAGCCCTACCAGAGGTCATTCAGCATTCGCCCCAGGCCACCAGGGATAATCAGACCTGGCGCTGGCTGCTTATTTCATTACTAAGTTGTTGCGCTACCAGCGTAGCTGCCGTTGGGGCATTTCTGTGGCTGGTTAATCTGCCCCCCACCACTAACTGCGACAATGCCGCTACTATCACCACCGATCGGGCTCAGTTGTACTGTGCTCAGTTAGCGGCTGAGTCTGGCGAACTTGAGGATGTGCTGGCCAGCTTAGAATTGGTTGGCGCTTGGACGCCCAGCCATCCCCTCTACTACGAAGTGCAACCGCTGGTTGAGCAGTGGTCCTGGGTTGCGCTTAAGGCCGCAGAGCAAGAACTTCGCAATGGTCAGATCGATCAGGCCAAGGCCTTAATCAACCGCATCCCCGCTTCTAGCTCGGTGTACGAAGCCGGTCAAGCCTCCCTGGCCAAGTGGAATGCCGAATGGGACAAGGGCGCCGCTCTATTAGCGAAGGCCAAAACAGCTCTCCAACAGAAGGACTGGGGCACAGCTTCAGCTCAGGTTTTAGCCCTGGCCGAACTGCAAAATCCCCACTGGCGTGTTGAGCAGGTGCCAGCGCTGCCCGCCAGATCCGCCAGGAGCGCCAGGCCCAGGCGCTGTTAAAACAAGCGGTGGCGATCGCCTCCCCCGGTGGGGTAGACCGGCTAGGGGAGGCCATTCGCACCGCTAGCCAAATTGATGGAAGCACCTTTACCCATGAGGCCGCTCAGGTCTATCTAGACCGCTGGAGTGACCTGTTGCTCCAGCAGGGCTTAGATTACTGGTATGCCTCTGAGCTAGCCCAGGCCCAAGCCATGGGTCACTACGTTGCTCTCAACCCCAACCGGGCCAAAACCGCTCAGGAGTTAATCTGGCTGAGCCAGGCCCGCCAGATGGCGCAGCAAAGTCTGGGAACCTGGCGCACCTCCCCCGATCAGCTGGTGGCGTTGTACAAGGCCATGCTGCTGGCCAACCGTATCCCCGCTGATAGCGTCTACTCTCCCCAGGCCAAATCCAGCGTGGCGACCTGGCGCACCCACCTGGAGGCCCTCGGCCAACTGCAAACTGCTCAGCTAGCCGGGCGGATTAACCATTTAGATACGCTCAAGCTGGCTATCCACCAGGCGGAAACCGTACCGCTGGGCCACCCCCGCCGTGTGCAAGCGCAAACCATGGTAGCCCACTGGCAGTTAGACGTGGAGCGCCTGGAAGACCGCCCCTACCTGGCTAAGGCCCATGAGCTAGCCAGTGACCAAACTCTGCAGGGGCTACAAGCGGCGATCCAATCGGCCCGCGCCATTGCCGTTAACCGGGCGTTGCGCAGCGAAGCCCAAAGCTGGATTTACATTTGGACTAATCAAATTCAGACTATCGAAGACCAGCCCATCCTGCAGGCGGCCGCTACCTGGCCGAGGGGGGGCAACTGTTCCAGGCCATTGCTGAAGCCAAGCAGATTGCGGCTGGGCGGGCACTCCATGATGAGGCCCAGGCTGCCATAGGTGACTGGCAGGGGCAAATTTGGGCCCGGGAACAGGCTCGTCAACGGGCAGCCCAGGAAGCGCTGGCCAGGCGTCAGCTAGAGGCGGCTCCTAGGGCAACGACCGATTCTACGTCAGTGAAGGGTACCGAGCCAGATCCCAATACCGCCACCGGGTTAGGCACACCCGTGTTGCCCTTGGCCCCTGCTCCCGTCATTCCTGATCCGGAGGTGCGGCGATTCCCCCGCCTACCTCTCCAACTGGAGACTGTCCCTGGGGATGACCCCATGCTGCCCCCAACTCCCAACGACCCAGCCGCTCAGCCTTCTCCATTGCCTAATGTAGAGGATGCTTCCCCGCCGTCAGATCCAGCGTTAACGGCTCCAGCGCCCTTGGCTCCTACTACGCCGACCCCACTGCCAGCCCCCGTGCCAGTATCGCCGGCTCCAGGAGTTCCCACGGCTCCCTCCAGTGAACTGCCGTCTACGGGAACTCACCAGTCTGAGAGTGATAGACAAAGTAGCGCCCCTGTTCTGACTCCGGCTGTCTCTGTTCAGCCTCAGCCAGAACAGGTGATGACTCCCCAGGTCAACCCTGAACCGGATGTTATCTACACTGGCGCTCTTTACACGGGGTTTTAGCCCTGAAGGTCAACGTTGCTCGTCAATCCTTGCCACTGGATAACTCATGGTTGAATTTGTTTGACTATCGCGAAGCAAAATTTCCTGATGGTGAATGCTGTTAATGGCGATTTCCCAGGGAAAGGTAAACGACTCGAAGGATTCCGTGGTGATGCGGTCTACATCCAGGTCTACCACCACCCGCTTGAGGATGTCGAAAAGTTCTTGCCGCAGGGCCACCAGTTCAGGCATCGACTGAGTCTTATCGATGCGGTCAATTAAATCTAGGATTTCCAGGTTATAGGTATCGGCCCGGTTCTTTTGCTTTTGAGTCAGCCACAGCCGCGCCTGCCACAGGCTTGAAATCCCTAACACGGATATTGACAGCAGCAGGCCGATGGGTTCGGCATACTCCACAATAAACTCCGGCTCATCCTGCTTGTAGAATGCCTCCGCACCGGGGTGAAGGGGAAGCCCTAAGTCCGTTCCCGATACATCTAGACGAATCATCGCCGCCCTGGGATACAGTGTCACCAGTTCATTGCGGTTTTCGTAAAGCGTGCGAGTCAGCGCGTTGACAACCTGGTCGGGCAAGCGTTCATGGGCCACCAGCAGCGCATTGACGGCCACTACCGGTAGATCCGCTGTCGGGATGGGGCGCCCCCCATTGTAGGTACCCTTGGGAATAACATGGGCGTTTAAGTAGGGCAGCGATAGCCGCAGGGCATCGACCTGCTCGATAGGGAGCAATTTTGTGTCCTTCGATTGCAGCAGTTCTCTCACCGAGTCGTTGCCCAAGGTAATCACCCTGAACAGGGCATCCACGTCACCCCGCATTAAAGCGGCGTGGGCCTCGGTAGCAGGCATTGGTAAGGTGGTCATGGCCTCTGGCCCCAAGCCATAGTGCTGAGTTAGGGGCCAAAACAGGGTAAAAGAGCCGCTACCCTCCGGCATTAGCGCTACCCGTTTACCGGCCAGGTCGGCCACGGAGTTAATCTCGGCATCGGTGCGGGCAATCAGATGAAACATCTCCGGAAACAGCAGCGCGACCGCCCTGACTGGCGGCTCCACCGGCGTATCGCTCTGCACCAGGGCAATATCGGCCTGACCATCGCGCAGTTGGGCCATATTCTCCGGCGAGCCATCGGTTTCAACCACCTCAATGTCAATGCGGGGATGGTTACGGGCCACCACCTCAGCAAAGGCCTGGCTGAAGGCATAGTATTCCCCCGTGCGACCGCCCGAAGCCAGCACCAGCCGGTAGGTGCGACCAGAACTTTGCCAAAGGAAAAAAGCTGAAACCGAGGCTCCCAGTAGACCCAGCACCAAAAATGGCAACAATATCCGTCCTGGCATGGCGCTCCTGTGATGCGACAGCATGATGCTATCATTGCTTTTTGTACAATGGTGAACGGCGGACTTTACCGCATTACCTGCAATCGTGACTACGCTATGGCCTTACTCCAAGACCTTCCCCACGTTACCGATCCGCTCCGGGGACGTACCGTTGGGCGCAAGTTCCAGGCCGTTTTTTTGATGGCCCTCTCCATTTCGTTAATGGGGGCCTTTGGGCTGCGGCTGTTTCATCTCCAGGTTGTGAATGGCGAGCGCAATAGCCAGTTGGCCGATAGTAATCGCATTCGGCTAGTGCCTAAGCGCCCAGCCAGAGGAACCATTACCGACCGCAACGGCAAAATTCTAGCGGGTAGTCGGCTGTCTCACACCGTTTCCATTTGGCCCATTGCTCTACCCCGCTCTGAGTGGCCCCAGGTGATTAACCGCCTGGCCATCGTGCTCAAAATTCCTCCTGAGGAGATTCAAAGGCGGCTGGAACAGGCCGGTTACGAATCGATTGAATCGATTACCATTGCCCGTGGTATTAGCCCAGCCCAGGCCACGGCGCTAGCAGAGTACAGCAACGAGCTACCGGGGGTGCGCCTGGAGGCCGAGGCGGTCCGCAACTATCCCAATGGCGACCTGGCGGCCCACGTGCTCGGCTACACCGGCGAGCTGACGGATCAACAACTGGCCGACCGCCGCGACGAGGGCTATCGGATGGGGGATGTGGTTGGGCAAATGGGAGCAGAGGCCGCCTTTGAATCGGTCTTGAAGGGCACCTGGGGCGGTCAACAGGTCGAAGTCGATAGCGCCGGGCGCATTATCCAAATCCTGGGAGATAAACCAGCAATCTCAGGGCAGGATATCCAGCTAACCCTTGACCTTGAGTTGCAGCGAGCCGCCGAGGCCGCGTTAGGGAACCGACGCGGCGCCATTGTGGCCATGGATCCGCGAAATGGAGCCATTCTAGCCATGGCCAGCTGGCCTAACTACGACCCCAATATTTTTACAACTCGCATTACCGAGGCCCAATGGCAGCAACTGCAGGGAGCCGACCACCCCTTTGTGAATCGGGCCTTGCAGGCGTTCCCACCCGCCAGCACCTTCAAAATTGTGACTACGGCCGCGGCTCTGGAATCCGGTAAGTACTCCCCAGACACCGTGTTGCCAACCTATCCCTACATTCAGGTCGGCGGCATCCAGTTTGGCGACTGGAACCGAGCTGGCTTTGGCCCCTTGAATTTTGCCGGGGCAATGGCCTGGAGCAGTGACACCTTTTTCTACCAGGTGGCCATGCGCATTGGTGGCCCCACTCTGATCGAAATGACCCGCCGCTTTGGGTTTGGCCAAAAAAACTGGCCTAGAACTGGGTGCAGAAGAAAGCTCTGGCCTGGTGCCCGATGAACCTTGGAAGCAAGAAACCCTGGGGGAAGACTGGGTGATTGGCGACGCCATCAATATGTCCATTGGCCAGGGGTATCTACAGGCCACGCCCCTACAGGTGGCTGGTATGTTTGCAGTAGCGGCCAACGATGGCTATCGGGTCATCCCCCACATCTTGAAGGACAATGAAGAGTCCCGCAACTGGCGAGAGTCTCTCAACTTGAGTGATAGCACAGTAGAAAACCTGCATGATGGCCTGCGTCGAGTCATTACCAATGGCACGGCTACCGCTCTAAACGTGCCCCATCTACCGACCTTTGCGGGTAAAACTGGTACAGCTGAAGCCCCGCCCGGTAAATCCCATGCCTGGTTTGGAGCCTATGCCCCCATGGAAAATCCTGAAGTGGTAGTGGTAGCCTTTGCCGAGCACTCTGGCGGCGGTGGCGGCAAAGTAGCAGCCCCAATGACCCTAAAGGTATTAGAAGCCTACTTTGGCAAATCACAGCCCGAAAACCAGGCTAACGGAGACTAAAGCTCAGTATCCTGCGAGTCATCGGCGTCTTCGGTAGAACCGGTGCCATTGTAGAGCGCGTCTAGCTGCTCTCTGGCATCCTTAACCGAAATAGAGCGCATAACTAGCAGGGGTTCTCGAATCACCTGACCATCCTGATCAAGCAGTTCAGGGTGAGGTACGGGCCGGGTGTTCGCTTCTGCCCCGTACAGCTTAGCCGCCTGAGGATTACGTGCATTACCCCCTAGTAGGATCAAATTTCTGACTAAGTTAGCAATGGCTAAAATTGCCAGAACTGCAAACGCAATGATGTAAATGATGTGCCACATGACTGTTACCCTCTGGCCAAGCTTTGCCTGTAATGACTTTAACCTGTTAACTCAATTATTTGTAGATGAAACCGTCTGTTTACCTTGCCAAACTATTCAGCCGCCCCAGCGCGATGACGGCGAGCCGCCGCCCAGCATTCTGCCACCAGGGCGTGCCAGTTCATTACCTTAGCGGCTTCCACACCAGCCTGACCATCGGTAGCCGCTAGCAAAGCTGCCGCCGTTTGGGTTTCAGCCAGTGCTGCGGTTACCCGTCCTAGTAGGTCAGTCTGCTGGTCTTTAGTGAGGCCAATAATGGTTTCCTGCTCCAGAAAAGCCAAAGAGCGGTTAAACCAATACTGAAAATCGTCTAGCAGTGGCTTAAGCACCTGTGCCAGCAAAGTTGTCTCTTCAGAGGGAGATGGAGAAGCCATAGTCAGCCACTAAAAACGTTATGGGCCGTAATCAGACCAAACAAGCACCTTTGGCATACCGGCTTCTTTGGTACACTAACCAACCTACCTCTGATCCTAACTTAACTTTAGGGTTCTTCCAGTTCTTCTAGGGGATCTTGGCCAGACTTCTGGCCTAGGGGCTGCCAGCCCGCCTGCCAAAGGGCACGGTTTTTGAGTTGCTTGGCATTTATCCAAAATCGCACCGTTGAGTCGCAGGACGCTACCAATTCGGCAAATACCCAGTTTCCTTCTTGCTTGCGGTTAGCCACCTGAAAGTGTCGCCAGCCCTCAGTCTGGTGCTGGGCTGTCCATTTTGAGCCAAGCAGGTGTGGGAATTTTTGCTTGCGAGGCATTGGCATAGGGCCATGGAAGGCAAAGCACCTAGATTATTATGCGGCTATTCTGTGACTTTAAGGCCCGCCTTTTCTAGCCGCTTTCTGATCGCTCTGAGGTGAGTAGCACGGCTGCGGATTTGGGCCTGATTATCTTTAATTAGCAGATAGATTTTTCCCGAAAAGGCCTGGCGTAGGGCAGGGCGGCGATAAACCAAAAGACCAACCGGGCTGGCGTCTGAGTCTTCGCTATAGCCCATGTCGTTGAGCAAGGCATCAAGCTGCAGCTTGATTTTCTTTGGGCTGGAGCAGGGCACGAGCAAGGTGCGCTGCGGTTGGTAAGTGCCCCAGTAGACCACCAACAGCCCTAGTA
>JAAUUR010000109.1 GCA_012031045.1 Leptolyngbyaceae cyanobacterium SM2_5_2 | reverse complement strand
CAAACTGGCCAAGTGCAGAATGTGGCGATCGCGGCTGTAGGCCAGGGCATACTGCTGCCGCTCAATCAAATAGTTGTTGGGGTTGGCGGTGCCTGCCCGACTGGGGTTACCTAACACCAGATGGGGGCTGTTAGAGGCTGGTTCTGACGGTTCGAGCGGCGGCAGGGCTGGCGGTAGAAATTCACAGGCCAAGCCATTGCCATCACCATCCAGATCGTAGGGATCACCTGAAAAAGCCTCTAATACGGTCTGAGCCTGAACCTGAGCTAAGAAGTCCCCACAATTGCAATCGTCATCAACGCAGGGCGGCAAATTTGAGGTATCTACCGGACTACCCAGCTGCATCAGCTCACTACAGCTGATTGTGCTCAGGCTTAACGCAATTAAGACCAGCCATCGGGAAATCATAGTCATCGTCCTACGGTGGGAGGGTTGAAGTTGTGACGAGCGGTAGATCAGCCAGCCCATTACTAACGCCCTAAATCATACAAATGTACTTTATATCGAAAAAGTAGTGGCCCTAAGGAGTTGCCCGCTATTTCCCCAGCCACCCACCACCAGGGTGCGGTGACCAGAGATTACCCAGCAGGGATGGAAAAAATGTTGCACAAGAGGCCCAGTAGCTATAAGAATGGAGATGTTTGTTATGCCTATCCCCCTCCCCCCCATGAGGATGAGTGCCGCCATGATGTTACCCCTGAGGTGCCATTAATGCTGCGGCTGTGGGGTTAGGTTGCCCATTGTTTTAGTTGCTAATCGCTGAGACGCAATCAAAATTGGACGTCATTATGCTGAAACAAGCCATTTCCCAGTTCCAAGCCTGGTTTCCTGCCCCTGAGGTTTCTGCCCATTGTGATGGCCCTTGCGGGGTGTACGATCCGTCTTCGGCCCGGGTCGCCGCTGAGGCGGTGGTCTCCATGACCAAAAAGCTGATTGACCTAGAGCTGCCTGCGCCTGGCGATAAGGCGGCGCGATCGCCTACAACAACACCTTTTCGCGCTACACCGCGATTAAGGAAGAGCAGGCCCAACTCACTAAGGATGAACTGCTGATTCTCTGGACTGACTACTTCAAGCCCGTTCACCTGGAACAATTCCCCGACCTGCACGACACCTTCTGGAAGGCTGCTAAGCTCTGCTCCGCCTGTAAGGTGGAGGTTAGTCTTCAGCACGCCAACGAGCTGATGGAAGCCGTGCAAAAAATCCACGGCATGTTCTGGGCTACTAAGAACCGGGACGTGTCCTGGTACACCGCTAGCTAAGTTCCCCCGTTCTGCTTAGGCTGTTACTGAGGCGCACCCGTTGCGCCTCTTTTTTTGCTTTTTTGAGGAGACGGCCACAACAGTCAGGCCATTATTGGCGGCGTTGCTCGAATTTTTCAACCATAGCTTCAAGGGCCAATAAAACCCTAACGTCGCCTCAACCACATCAGGAAGGCCAAAATAAAGCCCAACAGAGGCAGCACCAGCAGCGCAAAGATGCCCAGGCCAATTTGCTGCTGCACCGTCATCACAATGCGGCGATTGGTTACTTCTCTAGGACGAATGGAAAGAGTAGCATCGTTTTGCTGGCTGAGCCAGTTTACGGAATTGAGGAAGACATCGCCATTGAGCTGCTGCTCGAACAGGCCATCGGTAGCAAAGGTGGCATTACCAATGACCACCAGGCGCGATTCAGGCCCACCCTCTGTCTCTGGGCTGGCCTCTAAACCATTCTCAAGATTGGCCGCTGGATTAGCGGTATCTGGGGCCGTAGAGGCCGCCTCACCAACCGGACGGCTGAGGGCAACTCCCAGGGTATAAGGGCCGGAGGGAGGGGCATTTTCATCAAATTGCAGTTCGCCTTCCGCAGAAAGTACCTCGGCCCGACTCTGGGCATTGCTGCTAAGAATTGGCACAGCCGTCACTCCCGGCACTTCTTCCACATTGACAGGGCGCACCAGGGGAAAGAACGAGCGCCCGCCGCCAAAGTCGCGAGTGATGGGGTGGTCGCCGTAGTCTGTCACCAGGGGTGCGGCTGGGCCAAGTCCCACCAGTTGCCCCGCCCCAGAAGTATCCAGCACGATGCGATTATCCAGGGTAACGCCCCAGCCATCCAGCAGGCTATCGAGGTTGGGGGTGGTGCGGGGGTCAATCAGCAGCATCAGGCTACCGCCCCCATCCAGATAGGTGTTGAGCGCCTCCACTTCGGCATCAAAAAACTCCGCTGCGGGGCCAGCCACAATCACCACACTGGCCTCCGCCGGTACCTGGCCAGCGGTGGCTAAGTCCAGGGGTTGGACGGTAAAGCCTTTTTCTTCCAGGGCCGTGGCAGCTTGCAGAAAGCCGGTTTCGCTACCATCAATGGCAAACTCCTGGTGCCCCTGGGTAAAGTAGGCCGTTAGCGCCGATTCATTAGAAAGCTGAGCCAGGCCGTTAGTTAATGTCCGCTCTGAGAGCCGCTCCGTTGGGCTCACCGTTTGCAGCTGACGGCGGGTTTCTCCCTGTTCTAAAAAAACAGTCCCTGGCTGGGTAACACCAAATTCCTGGGCTTTACGGGGATTGTCGTAAGGATTAACAAACTCAAAGGAGAACTGCGATCCGGCCCGCCGGTAGCTTTCCAGCAATTGCCGATCCTGGGGATTTTGGGCCGGGTCAAAAATGCTCACGCTGGTCGGCGCTTCTAGGGCCTGCACCACCTGCTGAGACTGCGGAGCCAGGGTAAAAATCTGATTCTCGGTCAGGTCAACCCGGCTGGAGTAGCGCACCGCCAGAAAATTTACCAGGCCCAGAATGGCCAGCACCGCCAGGGTTGACACCAGCGCGTTAGCCCCCGCCTCGGTGGAGCGCTGCGACCAGAACTGATTGCGGCCATACTCGCTAAAGCCAAACCCCACCAGCAACAGGCCCAGGCCGCCAATCAGTAAACCCGTCGGTAGGGGTGTCCACCCGGCTAGCAGCCCGGCCAGCAAACCCGCTGTCACCAAAACCAGCCCCGGCAGCGCCAGGAATTTCACATACTTTTGATAGGCTACGGTAGATTTCATCGCAGTAGGTATGGGGTTGAGGAGGGTTGGGTGAGAGTTAGCGCTGAGATGGTCAGAATGGAAGTCGCACCTGGCTGCTTCCAATGTTGCTTTAGGATCGCTGGAAGCGCAGGGCTTCTACAGACTGAGCCGTAAGATAAAGGCCCAGCCCAATGAACGAGAGAAACAGGATCAGGCCGCTGGTATCAAAAACGCCTTCCGTAAAATCTGTAAAGTGCTTAAGCAGCGATAAATAACCAAACGCCGCCCCCAGCGCCCCCGGTAGCCCCTGGGCAATGGCATCCACCAGCCACAGCAGTAGGATTAGGGCAAAGGTCATGATGGCGGCCAACACGGTGCTGTCGGTGAGGGATGAGATGAACATGCCAAGGGCCAGCACACTGGCGGCCATCAACACCAGGCCCAGGTGAGACAACCAGAACACCCCTGACCCAGTCTCTGGGGAAGCGGCACCCAGGGCCACCGCCTGGCAAATCATCAGCGGCAAAATCATCCCAATGTAGAAAGTAACCACGGCCAGCAATTTGCCCAGGGCCACCGCCCAGTTGGGCACCGGGGAGGTGGCCAAGAGTTCCAGGGTGCCTTGCTTACGCTCTTCCGTGTAGAGCCCCATGGAGAGCATGGGCAACACGAATAGAGAGAGGGAGCCCAGCAAGCCCAGGTAGGCCTTGTTGAACTCGTAGGCTATGTCAAAGGGCGGCGGCGTAGGTAGCCCCATTTGGGCCGCCTGGTCTGCCATGGCCGCCTGGGCAATGAGACCCTGGGGGCCGAGCAAAATCGCCACTAGAAAAAAGCCCCCCAGCAACCAAAACACCCCCGCGATAATGTAAGACAAGGGTGACGAAAAGTAGCTCTGTAGCTCGCGGCGGCAAATGGCCAGAATGTTTCTAACGGTGATGCTCATAACAGATGCTCAGGCAAAACAGCAGTTAACCGAGGCGCTATCCCTCAAGCCGATACAATCCAGAAGCCAGAAGCCCTGACCTGACGGCAAGCGTCAAAGTCTAAAGCCACCCAATCATAGCGACTCATCCCTCCTCATACCTGCATCTGCCGCCAGCTCGGTTGGAGCAGGGGATGCGCTGGGTTCGGCTAGGGTGGCAGTTGCTGAAGTAGGCTCGGTGGTAGTCAAGTTCAGGAAGACATCCTCCAGGGTGGCCTGTTGCCGCCGCAGTTCGTGCAGTTCTAGCCCGGCATTCACCAGGGTTGCTGAAATGGCGCTGCCCAGGGTGTGATTCGCTTCGCCCGTTATCCGCAGGCGATGGTGATGGTCGGGCAGAGCGTCCTGGCTAATCACAGATACCTGGCGCACGCTGGCCAGGCTAGCCAGCAAGGGTTGAGCCTGGTCAACATTGCCTTTGATTTCAACCTCGTAGGTGCTCTCGCCAGCCAGCCGCGTCGTCAGGTTATCGGGGGTGTCTGTGGCCACAATCTGGCCACGGTTGATGATGGTGACGCGATCGCAGGTCATACTCACCTCCGGCAAAATGTGGGTGGAGAGGATGATCGTGTGGCTACCGGCCAGGCTCTTAATCAACTGGCGTACTTCGTTGATTTGCCGAGGGTCAAGGCCCACGGTAGGTTCGTCCAGAATAATCACCGGGGGATCGTGAATGATAGCCTGGGCAATGCCCACCCGCTGGCGATAGCCCTTGGATAGCTTGCGAATTAGAACTTTGCGCTTATCTAACAGGCCGCAGCGCTCCATCGAAAGCTCGGCCCGCCGTTGCCGCAACCCGGCTGGAACACCCTTAATTTGGCCTACGAAGTTAAGGAAGCCCTCTACGGTCATATCTGGGTAAAGCGGCGGCGACTCTGGCAGGTAGCCAATTCGCTGCCGCACCGCCATTGAGTCGGTATGAACGTCGTACCCGGCAATGCGGGCGGTGCCCTCTGAGGCCGGTAGGTACCCGGCCAAAATTCGCATGGTGGTGGTTTTGCCCGCCCCGTTCGGCCCCAAAAAACCGAGGATTTCTCCCGGTTGGGCCGCAAACGTCACGTCCTGGAGGGCTGCGGTAGAGCCGTAGGTTTTACTCAGGTGCTCGACTTCAATCATGGCTATCTATTCACCAGAGCGAGAGATTGTACTGCTGATTACAGTAGCGGTTATTTACTGTAATCAGCATCTTAGAAAAAGGGAAGAGGGAAGAGCGAAGAAGGAAGAACGAAGAACAAAGAGGGGGAGGAGGGTTGCTTTGTGGGCTTAGGATGAATAGAGTGGCGACATACATCATCATGGCGAAATCGGATCCGAATCAGGTGCTGCGGCAACTGCCGCTGGTAACAGGGGGGCTGGGGGGGACGCTGCTGTTGCTGAATCGGGTGCTGACGCCGGGGTTGACCGAGTCTCAGGCCCGCTCGGACGTGATGGGCGTAATTTTGAGTGCGCTATTGATTTTGACGGGGTTGCTCTGGCAGCGGGTGCAGCCGGTGTCACCAGAGGCCGTTGTCTTAACTGGCGAAGAGGGATTTGAATTGGATGAAGCTCTGCCGGAGTTTACCAAGACTGAACTAGCCTGGGCTTCTCATTTATTGCTGACCAATACGGTAACGCGCTCCATGGTGGTCTACAAGCAAGGCCAGGTATTGATGCGGCGCGGAGTACTGGCACCAACAGCAGAGGTAACGCCCGGCCCCATCCTCAAGCGGGTGCTGGAGACAGGTAAGGCGGTGTATCTGGTGAATCTGAAGATTTACCCCGGTCGGGTTGAGTTCACTTACCTGCCGGAGAATACCCAGGGCGTTATCTGCCAGCCGATGGGGGCAGAGGGCGTGCTGATTTTGGCCGCAAATGCGCCGCGCAGCTACACCAAGCAGGATGAAGCCTGGATTGAAGGCATAGCTGATAAGCTCAGCCACACTCTGGATGGACAGTGCGATGACTCAGCCGCAGCCACCATTCAATCGACTGCCAATCCAAAATCGCCAATCTAAACTCCAACATCATCCCTGGCGCTAGCCAAATTTCTCCCCGGCTTCCACCATCAGGGGCACATACTCAGCCAGCATCGCCCGCAGCGATCGCCGCCAGTGGGGTGGACGATACCCCAAAACATCAATGATTTTTTCGTTGGCCAGCACCGAATAGGCCGGACGGTGGGCTGGAGTGGGGTATTCGGGGGTAGTAATCGGTTCCACTCGCTGCATCTTCAGGGGGTAGCCCAGTGCTTCGGCTTCCTCAAAAATAGCGATGGCAAAGTCGTACCAACTGGCGACCCCGCTGTTCGTGAAGTGGTAAATGCCCCAGGGAATAGTGTCTAAGCGCTGGGCTAGGGTAGCGACCACCTTGGCCACTTCCCTAGCCCAAGTAGGCGTGCCAACCTGGTCGTATACCACTCGCACTACATCGCGCTGGCCTCCCAAGGTCAACATCGTTTTCACAAAATTGCCGGAGCCATAGGTGCCATAGACCCAAGCGGTGCGCAGAATCAGGTGGCGATCGCAATGAGTCTGGATGGCCTGTTCCCCTGCTAATTTACTCTGGCCATACATGCTCACTGGTGCGGGCGGGTCAGACTCCCGGTAGGGGAAACTTTGGTTCCCATCAAACACGTAGTCGGTAGAGAGATGAATCAGGGCAGCGCTGACTTGGTTTGCCGCCGCCGCCAAATGGCCAGGGGCCAGGCCATTAATGCGTTGGGCTACGGTCACCTCTGCCTCGGATTGATCGACAGCGGTATAGGCCGCCGCGTTAATGATGATATCGGGAGCCGTGGCCTTGACTTGAGCCGCAATAGCTTGGGGATGGCTTAAATCCATCTGGTCTCGGCCTGGGGCTACTACCGTGGCGATGGAACTCAGCTCATGCTTTATTTCATGGCCAATTTGACCGGTTACCCCCACTAGTAAAACCTTCACTACGCAAAAACCTCTGCATCTCTAAACAGCGTTCCAACCCGATCTCGCTCAGACAGAATAGGAGTTTCAGTCAGGGGCCAGCTAATCCTCAAGTCAGGATCATTCCAGAGGATGCACCGTTCATCCTGTCGCCAGTGATAGTCGGTGGTTTTGTACAGTACCTCCGCCACCTCAGAGAGGGCCAGGTAGCCGTGGGCAAACCCCGGCGGAATCCACAGCTGCCGTCTATTTTCGGCACTCAGGTAGCGCCCTACCCACTGGCCAAAGGTTGGCGAGGAGCGGCGAATATCCACGGCTACGTCGAAAATTTGCCCGACGATAACTCGCAAAAGTTTGCCCTGGGGGTGCTGAAGCTGATAATGCAACCCCCGCAGCACAAACTGGCGCGACTGGGCATGGTTATCTTGCACAAAATGGGTTGATACCGCCGTGCGGGCCAGAAATTTCTCGCCGTTAAAGCTTTCGTAGAAAAAACCTCGGTCATCGGTGTAGACCTCAGGTTCGAGTTCTAGCACCTCGCTAATGGCAGTGGGGAACACGTTCATAGAAACAGCCGAGCGGGATAAGCGCCCATAGACCTTACTCCACGAGGATACTAAACAAGTGTCCCCACGACCATGTCGTTCTGGCCTGCCGTGAGACCGGGTGACCAACGCTAGAATAGGAAAATTGTTGTCACGCATCGGGTTAGGTTATGTCCGTTATTGCCGCGATCGCCGTCATTGCTCTACTAGTGGCCGTTCATGAAGCTGGGCACTTCCTGGCGGCCAGGCTTCAAGGCATTCACGTTAACCGTTTTGCCATTGGCTTTGGCCCTATTTTGTGGAAATTTCAGGGGCCAGAGACCGAGTATTCCCTGCGGGCTATCCCTCTGGGTGGGTTTGTGGGCTTTCCCGACGATGACCCCGACAGCGACATTCCTTCCCACGACCCTGACCTGCTTAAAAATCGCCCTATTCTCGACCGCGCCATTGTGATCAGCGCTGGGGTGATTGCTAACCTGGTGTTTGCCTACCTGGTGTTTGTGGCCCAGTTCACCCTGGTGGGTGTGCCCGAAACCTTCAACCCCCAGCCGGGTATTCTAGTGCCCCAGGTGATGGCGGAAGCCTCCCCGGCGGCTCAGGCCGGCATCCGCCCTGGGGATGTGCTGGTGGCCGCCAATGGCGAACCCCTGGGCGCAACGGAGGAGACGATTAAAGACTTCATTCAGCTGATCAAGGATAGCCCCAACCAACCGGTAGAGATCACCGTGCAGCGGGGGGCGCGGGAGTTAGACCTGTCTGTTACCCCAGAAGTTGGCCCCGATGGCAACGCGGTAATTGGCGTACAACTCCAGCCCAATGGCGACTTTGGCTATCGTCGGCCTAATAATCCCTTTGAGGTGTGTAGCCTGGCGGCCCAGCAATTTCAAGACATGCTGGTACGCACCGTACGCGGATTTATTATGCTGGTCACCAACTTTAACGAAATGGCCAGCCAGGTAGCGGGGCCAGTCAAAATTGTAGAGCAGGGGGCTGGCCTAGCCGAGTCGAGCCTGGCGATGCTATTTCCCTTCACGGCCATCATTAGCATTAACCTGGCGATTATCAACATTCTGCCCCTACCAGCCCTGGATGGCGGCCAGTTGGCCTTTCTAGTGGTAGAAGCCCTGCGCGGCAAACCCCTGCCCGACCGCATCCAGGAAAACGTGATGCAAACTGGGGCTGGTGCTGCTGCTGGGGTTAGGGGTGTTTTTGATTGTGCGCGACACCACCCAGCTAGAAATCTTCCAGAACCTGCGCCAGTGACCGCCCAGCGACGGCCTTCTAAAAAGCAGCGAGCCTTGGAGATTCTGCGCCGCCTGAAGCAGCTCTACCCCGACGCCCGCTGCTCGTTAGATTATGAAACCACCCTGCAACTGATGGTGGCAACGATTCTCTCGGCCCAGTGTACTGACGAACGGGTGAACAAAGTCACCCCGGCTCTGTTTGCGGCCTACCCCGATGTGTATGCCTTCGCTGAGGCTGACCTGGCAGAGTTAGAAGCTCTGGTCAAATCCACCGGCTTTTATCGCAATAAAGCCAAAAATATCCGCGCCGCCTGCCAAAAAATTGTGGCGGAGTTCAAGGGCGAGGTGCCGTCTACCATGGCGGAACTGTTGACCCTGCCAGGGGTAGCCCGCAAAACCGGCAATGTGGTGCTGGCCCATGGCTTTGGCATCAACGCCGGGGTGACGGTGGATACCCACGTCAAGCGGCTGACTAATCGCCTGGGGCTAACCAAGCACAGCGATCCCCTCAAAATCGAGCGCGACCTGATGGCCCTGCTGCCCCAGCCCGACTGGGAAAACTGGTCGATTCGCCTGATTTACCACGGACGCGCCGTGTGCATGGCCCGTAACCCCAACTGTGGAGCCTGCGCCCTGGCGGATCTCTGCCCCTCGGCCCAGGGGCAGAGCGAAGCGCGAAGAACGTAGGGCGGAGCCCGTGCGAAGCAGAACGAAGAACAGAAGGCGTAGGATCCTGCCTGTGCGAAGCAGCGGAAGGCAGAACGGCATACTGCGCTGGCTATAGGTCTGGCGTCCTGCTTACCGATGGGCATGGAGTAGAATCAGCTTAATTCGGCAACAGGTTCGGGAACAGATCAGGCATTTCTTAGGCAACTGGATGCGATCGCCATGTCAATAACCCTTGCGAAATGGACGCTGGCAGATTATCACCAGATGATCGAGGCAGGAATCTTGACGGATCGGCGGGTGGAGTTGTTGCGAGGAGAAATTGTTGAAATGCCACCAGAAGGGGAACCTCACGCCTATTGTAGCCACGAGGCAGGGGAGTATTTGGCAAGGCTACTGGGCGATCTCGCCTCCGTTCGTCAGGCCAAGCCGATTACCTTGCCGAATGCTTCGGAGCCAGAACCCGATTTAGCGATCGTGCAGCGGTTGGGACGCGAGTATCGATCGCACCATCCCTACCCTGAAAACATTTTTTGGATTGTTGAATACGCCAACTCCAGCTTGACAAAAGATCTGGAGATTAAAAGCAACATCTATGCTGAAGTCGGCATTCTTGAATATTGGGTTGTGAATTTAAAGACGCTGGAGCTTGTAGTATTTCGTAATCCTCAAAATGGAAAGTACGGGTCGCAACAGATATTGACCGGTGGCATGGTTCAACCCGTAGCATTTCCAGGGGTGGATATTTCCGTCGATGCGATTTTAAATCGGTAGACGTTAAAGTAGCTATCTTGGTCAGCCCTAACCCCTAGATCGTGCTTATTCCCAACACGTGGTCTCTCAGTACTGGCCCAACCCAAAAACAACGCTAACTAACGGTGAAGTTGTGCGGCGGCAGATAACTTTGAACTCGCGCCGATAACCTCTGTACCGTCCGCAGCAACGCAGTGTTAGCTAGCTGGCGGCAATAGTCTAATAAATCCTTCCTGCTCAAAATGGCGATCTGTCGTTAATCCATCGGTTATCCCCCACTGGCGCATCAGGATAAAACTAACTGCATCGCACAAGGAATAGCCCTTGTCCTGCCGAGCAAGTAAAAGTTGCATTGCTTCTCGGTGAAGTTGCTCATCAACCCAAACTGTTTCGATGTCTGGGTTATCAACCAAATCAA
This sequence comes from Leptolyngbyaceae cyanobacterium SM2_5_2, assembly GCA_012031045.1. GTDB lineage: Bacteria > Cyanobacteriota > Cyanobacteriia > Phormidesmidales > Phormidesmidaceae > Nodosilinea. The sequence goes on along the minus strand of JAAUUR010000109.1, from coordinate 2,470 downwards.
TTACATATTCTAAAACCTTAGCCTGGGGAAAGCTGCGAATCAGGGCGAGTGCCACTAACTCAGCCAGGACATGGCTGTGGGTCAAAAGCCCACTAGTTGAATCATCGACGAGTTGCACAGCTTTCTCATGCTGCGGCTCATCACGATGCAAGTAGCACAGCAAGCCAGACGTGTCTAAAAGCACAAAGAAACCCCGCCGTTAATACTCATCGGCATAAGCTTTTGCAAGGTCTGCATCGATTGCTTCGTTGTCTGTACCCGTTGCGTACCCTAGACTAATTGCCCCTGCATGACTTTTAAACTTCTGCCGTGCTTGGTCTTGCTGTTCTAGAGACAGCACCACTCTGTTAGTTACTGTGCCTTGCCTGCTTAGGATGGTAACTATCCACTCTGTTATGGAAATGCCTACTGCACTAGCCTTACGCTGTAGGTCAGCGTAGACTTCATCACTGATTTCTAGAGTCAACTGCTGGCTCATATGTGGATTCCAGGCAACTTGAGCGACAGAATATTATTATAACTCCCCGAAAAAGATGCCCGAATTACTAACTTGACTGGATGCATCGTTAGGCCCCGATGGATTGTACTTGGCACTTCTACCGGATCAGATCAGGATCAACCGTGCTCAAGTAGCTGTGGAAAACTTGTTGAGCAGTTTTATGATCACCCTCTGGAGTCATGTCGCACAGCCACCAAATAGAACTGCTTTGATAACATCTTGGCTGATCGGTAGCAATCAATCGGCCAAGATGCTCGCAATTCCAGCCAGGTAGGGTATACTCCCAATCTGCAAAAACACTAAGAGCGTGCTTGAGGCGCTTAATGGTTTGATCTGGTGAAAAGGCAATATGGTCAACACTAAGAACAAAATTTGCTTCACTCCGCTCAAAAGGGCACAAACCTTGACCCTTATCAAAAATATGAGTATCGGATAAGCCAATCCCATAATGCCAGAACGGATCAGGTAGATTTGCCAATTAAGCAGTCGCCCATATCGGCTGCTTGAAGGATCAACTAGACAGTCAATCACTTCTATGGTTTTTTCGATTTGATTAGGAGATAACGGCATAAATTAGAAGAACCACGCTTTGGAAGTTAAAAATCTTTATGCGAATCTAAAATTCAAACCCTGGCTAGGAATTCTGAGCTACACATCCAATTCAAAAAATCACAAAGATGCACACTCTTAACACATACAAGTAGCCCTTTGGCTCTTGCCACAACAGGGCTTAAGCTAGCTAACATTCAGTTGAGCTGCAAACCGTTGAGCTGGCGCGAAAGGTGCGCAAGCCGCTTTTGTGACAGTAGGTTTGTCTGCTCCAACTGGTTGTTATGCAGATTTCTACAACCAAAACTTCCACCACCAGTTGAAGTGTTTTTTGACAATCAGCATGGTTAACCAATCGACAGCCTCCATTGAGCCGGAACCAGAACCTGCGTTCATCATTATTGAAAAAGCGAAATCCGATTTCGGGACAATGATAGAACGACAGAAAAACGTTCCCGCTGAACCATCAAACCCAGAGTACCTTTTGCCCCCCATTGCACCGTTTGCCACACCAAGCGAGAATCCTTCGCGGCTGAAATGAATGTGGCGGTAAGCCTCGCTGGAAATGTAGTTGTCATTACCCCTTAACCCTCGCAAGTGCAACTGCGTGTACTTTGCATAATCCTTCGGCGACATACTCAAGTCTCCTGCAGGCGTTATCAAGTACGGGATTTTATAATCATGAGTAGGAGCAAACGCCTCAACCTTATGCTTGGTAATCATGTGACCCCATGGTTGATCAGCACTGATGCTATTTGGCCAGCCGATATGTACAGACATGCCTAAATCGTCAGATAATGTTTTCCTTGCAAGATCCTCATACGTGAGGCCAGAGATTCTTTCGAGCATGGCGGAGGCCATCATGTAACTCGGGTTGGAATAAAGGTGTTGAAATCTTCCATTTTTCTTTTCAGAGGAAGGTGGCTGCCCAATTAGGTACTTTATGAATTCTAATCTCTTGTCGCCGACCAATGGGCCATACTTCGGCAAAGGTTCGGCCTCTGCATTGGTATACGCTTTGATTCCTGCCTTGCTATAAAGCAAATCTTCCAGAGCGATATCCCTATACTCACTATTGGCGTTTGTTATTAGCTCTGGGAACACATCGAAGAATCTAGTTTGCCATGTGATCTTTTTCTGCTTTATGAGTTTTGCCGAAATCACAGCAAGAACGGATTTTGAACAAGAGCCAATGTGGAAATAATTGTCAAATGTAGCTTTGTCTGGTTTGTCGAATAGGCGCACCCCCTGGATTTCTTGGAGATATACCGTTTCTGCATTCATTACCATGACAGGGTAGTCCTAAAGATGTAAGGATGGAAGGGATAAGCGTTCCAGCAGAAAACCCATGTCTGATTGCCAGCCCACCTGCCCTGATTGCCTGTCAAGTCGTGTCGTCAAAAACGGCAAAATCCATAACGG
>JAAUUR010000108.1 GCA_012031045.1 Leptolyngbyaceae cyanobacterium SM2_5_2 | reverse complement strand
CCAGCGCCAGTATCGTGGCTGCTAAAGGTGTGGATGGTCACCACTACCCCATGAATGTGACGATGCACCATGGAGACTTCGTTGTTGTGCAGATGGTACTTGTCGCCCTCGGCTTTGCCGCCCATGAGAATTTCCACCGTGCCATCGGCCAGGGTTTCACCATAGCTGAAGGTGTTTTGCCCATGGGTTTCCTCAAAGCCCCGCCGGACCCGATGGATAGCCACCTCAAACAACTGGCCGTGGATGGCTTTTTGGGCGGTCTCGTCATCCACGCCGGTAACAACGGGCTTGAGGTCGGCACCGACCTTGGCCTGGCCAGTGTAGGTCTGGCCGTTGTGGGTATAGGTGACATCAGCGGTATACCCTGGAAACGCCTGATCCCAGGTGTAGCGGTTTTCGTAGGCGGCTCGAAACAGGTCGCGCGCGGCAATTTGGGTTCCAACCATGATAGGTCTCCGGATTGAAGGTCAACTCAGGTTTGGCCGCCTCCTTCCAGCGGCCCTTTCTAGCATAGCGAGTTCGGGCTTAATGCTATCTCTGGTTTGGATGTGAGGGTGGAAATCGCTGAATATCGAACCATGTCGCCTGAATCCCGTAACACGTATTGCCAACCTGTAGCAATTGCGATACAAGAATTTATTAACTGGCGGAATGATTCTGCTATCCATAAACCACGAGGATTAAATGGCAAATCCTGATCCACAGAACCAGCCATCTGTTGTGCGAGTAGATCTAACTCCTGAATTTCAGCAGAGTCTCCGCAATTTGGCGAAACGCTATCGCAGTATCCGTTCTGATCAACACGATCCAGACGATACATCAGTGGAAGATATCAAAGCAAGTTTACGTAGGGCCTTGCAACAGGCAACCTCTGGACAGAGAATTCCACTTGCTCAGATGTGGGACGGAATTGACATCGACACCCCTACGGTCTAGCTACAGCTTGGCCCGCAGTTCTTCCTTAATGCGGCTGAGTATGGAGGCGTTGTCCAGGCTGTCTAAAATGGTGCGGACGACGGCCTTTGGCCCCTCTGGCCCCCAGGTAGCGCCGTTGGCGAGGTAGGTTTTGGCGACCTGGCCCAGGCTATAGGTAGACAGGCCTGCCACGGCGGCCTGGGTCATGGCAACGGGAATGTAAGGGGCCAGGGACAGCCCACCCGTGGCAAGGGCCGATGCGCCCAGCAAACCCTTGAGGGAACTCAGGCCCACCGTTACCACTAGCTCGCTCAGGGTAATGCCGCCCAGCCCAATAGCAATTTGCTGAAGTAATTTGAAGGCGGCGGCCTGGGTCATGGGTAGGCCATAGAGGCGCGACAGGGCGACAATCAGCGAGACATCAATAATGGCTCCGCTGAGCAGATCGGCCATGGTGATGGGGTTGAGGGCCACCGCCACCGCCGTAATCATCACCGCATTCCAGATCGTATCGTCGGCAATGCCGTCGCAAATCTGCCGTTTGCGTTCCAGGATCTCAGTGCTGACGGCATCGGCATACATCAACGTATTGAGGGCCACCAGAGCCTTACCTTCGCGATGCAAAATGTCCAAAATCTTTAGCTTCAGGTCATTCACCTGGGGCTGCCCCCGCCCGGTTTGATGCTTGATCTGGCCATCGGGCTGGGGCATGGCCCGCACCACCAGCGGTGCGGCGGCAGCCATGACAATTTCTTCAGGGGAAATCAAATCGTGCAGGCGATGGTCGCGCAGGGTGGCAAAAATCTGCTGGCGATCGGCCTCAGGGTACTGATCCACCTTGTTAAACACCAGCAGTATGGGTTTGCTGGCCTCCCGTAAGGCTTTGAGCGCCTCGTACTCAACGCGGGTAATATCGCCCGCAATCACAAACAAAATTAAATCCACCTGCTCGGCAATGCGCCTGGCCAGGGCGGCCCGCTCCTCACCAGCCACTTCGTCGAGGCCTGGGGTGTCAATCAGCTCAATGCGAGAATGGCCAACGCTGGGAAGCGACACGGTCAGTAAATCTGGGGATTCCCCCGCTGAACCTGTGGGGTTGACTGACCAGCGCGCACCTTCGACGACCTGGGTAACGCCGTGGGTGGGGCCAGTGGCAAACACCGCTTCGCCTAGTAGCGCATTCAGCAGAGAAGACTTCCCCCGCCCCACCAGACCAAACACCGCGATGTGGACAACGGTGTTTTCCAGCTTATCCAACAGTCCATTCAGGCTTTGCAAGGCAGATTCCAACCCCACTCGCTCGCGCTGGGTGAGGTTGAGCCGTTGCACCAAATCCTTCAGCGCTGCCTGGGCGCGGCGGTAGTTCAGGTCATCCGGCGCGTCCTGAAAGTCACCGACGAGTTGGTTAAGCTCCAGTTCAGCCTCATCCCAGGTGGCCAGGCTGGAGGCAGGGGGCGGCAGAGGCTTCAGGGGAGCGGTGTCATCCCAACTCAGGGCGGCATCTACCTCCTCCCAGCCAGTGGCCTCGGTAGGGACAGCATCAGCACTAGGAGAAGAGGGGTGATCGGGGGTCATCAGGGAGGGGCAAAAGGGCGACCAAACCGCCGTAGCCTGGGCTGGCTGGCCGCAGGAGGCTCCTTCAGCATAGCGAAGTCCGCTAGCGGGTGGATTCTAACCTAGGAGGCGGATAACCGGAATTTATCCCTAAGACCGTGTATCTACTTAGAAATGAGTGAGAGAATAACCGGGGAGCAAGCTGATCCGCCATGGCAACATCCGCGGCGCTTAGTTTCATCCAAAATCGTCTCTTTACGTTTGACCTCTACTATTGAGTTTGTTTCATCTGTAATGCAGGATAGTGGCTTATCTATGGAGTTTAAGACACCTGGCCAGCAGGCAGTCTACTATCGCATTCTGCCGTGGATGCATGAGTTATTTGGGGAATCTCTGGTTGTATTTGAGGATGAGCCGCTATTTATCGTCAATCTAGGGTCAGCGGTGGCCTCAACGCGGGTGGTGCCCTGGTACCAAGATGAGACATTAATTACCACCCGCTCCTATGTCGTAACGGATATCGACATCACCCCAGAACTCAGCTATTACCTGATGCGGGAAAACAACAATATCTACTTTGGCCGCTTTGCCTACGATGCAGAAGACGACATTGTGTTTGAACATAGCCTGGTGGGGGCGAGTTGCGATCGCCTGGAGCTAAATCACTCCGTCACCACCGTCATCCGTATTGCCGATAACTACGATGATGAAATTGTGGCCCGCTGGGGCGGCCAGCGAGCGTTAGATCGATGGGCGTCCTGAGGCGTGGGGCCAGGGTTAGCCCCTGCTAACAGCCTGGGATTGGGGCAATTCGTTCAGTAGGGCCAGTAATTCTCGCTCAAAGGCGACCTGGGCGCGATTGGTGCGTCCACCCACGTAGAGAATGCCATCCTGAGCCAACGCCCAGACCTGAGAGTGAGACACGTAGCTCATGATCACGCCCACCATCAGCAGCCCAAAGCCGGTGTAAACCAGGGGAATGCCAGGGTCGGCCTTGATCTGCAAACCGGTACTACCGATCACATCCACCAGAGTCAGCTTAACGCCATTCACCTCAGTGGCCAGGCCAGAGCGCACTGTACCGACTAACTGACCATCATTACCGTAGAGCAGCACTGACCCCTGGAGATCCCTCGCTAGAAGCGTCACGCCTTCGCTAAGATCGGGCTTGGTCGGTACCCAGGTACCCCAGAAGCGAGGCCCATTCGTTTCCAGTGGTTGCATCGGCAGTTGTAGCACCGGGCTGTTGTTGAGCTTGACCTGCACAGCGGCAATGCCCCAGTCGGCCTGGTAGAGGGTTACGCCGCGATAGCGCAGGGGTTCGTTAACGTGGATGGTTTTGCGTTCTACCTCACCCCCGGCCTGATCCAGCACAGATAAATCGGAGTAGAACTGGTCGATGTTGCCATCGGGGGTGTAGTCAATCCAAAATCGATTCACCCGCACCGACCAATCCTTAGGAATTTGGGCCTCGGCCCAGGGGCCAGCGTCAAAAATATTGCGAATTTGGAAGGTTTCGCCGCTGGGCACCAGTTCTTGAGCAAAAAAGCCGGTCATGGCTCCCCCTATGGCCCCCCAGCAAAATTAGCAGCATACTGGCGTGAACGATAATTGGCCCAATGCGGCCCGCGATCCCCTTGCGCCCGTAGAGCCTGTCGTTCTCCTGAAAACCCGATAGCGGCACTGGTTGAGCGCGGTGGCCAGGGTTTGTAAATCGGCCTCTGGCAGTTCAGCACTGAGGGCCAGCTTTTGAAATTGACGAGGCTGAGTGTAGTACTTCCATTTTTGGGCGGCTCCCAGAGCTGGGAACTGGCGCGTAAAGGTGCAGGCCGTCAGGCTGGCTCCAAACAGAATCAGCAGCGCCAAAAACCACCAGGTGCGATAAACGTGGTCTAGCCCCATGGTGAGGATGACTTTCCAACTCAAAAAGCCAAATAGAGCCGGATCTTCGGGGTAGCTGGTCTGGTAGAACTCCAGGGTTTTGCCTTGCTCAATGACCGTGCCGGAAATGCTGAACAGCGCAATGGCAAGCAGCAGGATAATGGCCAACCTTAAATCGGCCAGGAGGGGCAGCAGGTCTTGGCGGAAGTATTGGCTGATTCCCTGCCGGAGAGGAGAAGGGGGTGCATCGGAGGAGGTCATGGGGTGGAAAATGAAACTTTAAAGTTCAATCTTAAGGATGAGGGAGGGTAGGTTGGCGGGCTAAGCAAGCCCTTGTGGACAGCATTTTCTTGCCTGGTGAGGTACAGCCTGTCTATTAGAGTCACGGGTTGTGGAGTTATCCACGCACCTCCCTAGATTAAAAATGCTGTAGTTCAATCAGCTTAAACCAGGGCCGTGGGCAAGAGGCGGTTGAGTAGGGAAAAAACGCCAAAGATCAGCAGCAGTGCCCCGCTAGCGGGGGTAATCCAGCTTGACCACTGCCGTAGCTCTAGCAGGCGTTTGAGGGCCGTTGTAAAGGTACCAGCCAGCACCAGAGGAGCCACATAGCCCACCGCGTAGGCTAAAAGCAGTGCCCCTCCCAGGAACGGATCCTGAGTGGCTGAAATCCAAGCCAGCAGCGTAGCCAAAACCGGCGTGCTGCACGGCGAGGCTACGATGCCAAAGGTCAGACCCAGGGCATAGGCTTTGAACCAGCCTGGAAGGTTCCACTGGGTAACCTCTGGGCCACCCAGGGTAGGGAGCGCCAACGGGAGCAACCCCAGCAGGTTTAACCCCATTAAGATGGCAATCAGGCTAACCGCAATGGGTAGGCCGATCGCCACCTGCCCATAGACATAGCCAAACAACCCGGCCACCAGGCCCAGAATGGCCAGGGTGGTGGCCAGCCCCAGAGCAAAACCAACGGATTGCAGGGCCGATTCCCGCTTGGACGTGGTGTCGTAGCCACCCATGTAGCCCACCATAATCGGCAGCATGGAGAGCAAACAGGGCGACAGACTGGTGAGCAGCCCCGCCAGGCCCACAATGGTGAGACTCAGGGGAGAAATATGGGTGAGCTGGTCGCTCACGATTTGGGTTGCCCACTGGGTGACCTGGTAGAGATAAAGCTGAAAGCTTTGGAACATGGCTAACCGGCGCAGCAAAACAGCTATCCCTATTGTAACGATGGCTTAGTTTCCTCCGGGGGGAGTAAAAGCAGAATGGCCCGCCAGAATGGGGGTGACAAGGCCATTTAGCTCAGGGGTCATTCGAGGACTCACCCGCATTGAGGATTACTCGCCAGAGTCGTCAACTCAGGTTGCTAAGGTCATCTAAATCATTAAAGATGTCTTCGGTGTTGTCAGAGTCAGATTCTGGATGGCCGAGTAGGGCGTCTAGGCTGGAATCTAAGTTATCCAGGTTAAAGTCAGGATCTGGCTCAAGGGAGGGCGTTGGGGATTGCACCATTTGGAGCTGAGCTTCCAGTCCTTGCTCTAGTTCGCGCGTGCGCTGGTTGAGCTCTTCCTGGTATTGTTCAAGTTTTTCGGCCAGTTGCTGCTCGTATTCCAACCGCAGAGTGCTTTCGATTTCGGCCCGCAACTGGGCTTCTAAATCGCTACGAACCATAGCCGTGGAGTCAGCGGGTGAAGCCGCCGCGCTAGCCTGGGCCATCTGTAGGCGGGCTGCAAATTCCTGCTCTAGCTGGGCGATGCGTTGAGTCATTTCGTCCTGGTATTGCTCAATGCGTTCAGCCAGGCGTTGGTCGTACTCAGCTCGCAGTTCGGCCTCCAGGTTGGCGAGTTGTTCTGCCTGGGGAGGGCTGGCGCTATCGGGTGTTGGTGTGGCGATCGCCCCTCTGGCACCAGCCCCACCCCTAGCAGCCGCAGCGGCCAGAGCCCGATCGTTCGCGGCTTCGGCTAAACGGGCCTCGGTATCATCCTGGTAGCGCTCAATGGCCTCGGCCAGGCGCTGGTCGTAATCGCGCTGGTAGGCCGCCTGAGCCTCGGCTAGTTTCTCGCGCAGGTGCTGTTCGTAGGCTTGCTGAATTTTGTAGGCCGCTTCCTTAAGCCGCGCTTCGTACTGCTTGCGGAGGCGCTGTTCTGCCTCACCGAGGGGGAGGCCCGCCGCCACACCAGCGATTGAACCATCGGGGTAGGGTACGGCAACTCCATCTCCGGCAGGAGGCGCAGCAATTAACCCCTGGCGGGCCTGGTACTCGGCTTCAAGCTGCTGCAGCTGCTCCTCGTATTGATTTTGGTAGCGCTCAATTTTTTCAGCGAGTTGGCTTTCATAGTCCTGTTGCAGTTGAGCCGTGGCGGTGCGCAGGCGTTCTTCGTGTTCCCGTTGTAGGGCATCGTTCCGGGCCTGGCTCTCCTGGCGGCTGGCCGTTAGCTCGTTAATCTGGCTCTGGCGGAGATAAAACCCAATAATCACGCCAATCAAAAAGATAATTAGCGACGCAATAATCATGCCTTGCATAGATTGCGGCATAGGTCATCTCCCCCGTTAACCAACTATGAATTAAGCCACAGGTTGCCTGAAGGGGGTTAAAACGGCTGTTTAGCAAGCCCCGCCTCCCATCACCCAAGGTTGAGGACAATGATATACGCTGGGTCATATTTGCGATCTGTGGGATCTGGAAGTTTGTTAGAAATCATGACTTGGCCCTGGGGGGCGCAGGCCGGTGGTGGCGGGGCAGCCACTATCGCTAAAACCATCCTTTACAATGGAAGCATGGCGAACTTGAGGACGTAGTCTGCTGACTGATTTAACTGTGGCAGCACAGCCAGTAGCTGGGCTTAGGGATAGGCAAGGGCAGGTACCAACCTGGCTAGGAAGATCCGTGCCGTATCCTGGCTCCACTAATAGCCTCCGGGTAGAAGTCCGGCACCAGTGGCCTAGGATGCAGCCTAAACCTGCCCCTCCAACCAGGCCCAGGGGTGAAACCGATCAGCACCCGCCGCTCCTTAACCGAAACCGACCAGTTACATTAATTGACCTATCTTTATCGGTCTGGCTTCAGGTATCTAACCTGGAACATTATCCTGGCCAGCGTTCTAGGCGGGCCAAGCCCATGCATCCATGGTGTACTTGCCCACAACTGGCGCTTAGCGGCCAGGCGCTCTGCTGACTCTCCCCTTACTATCCACTACCTACTTTTTGCCCATGACTAATTCTCAGCCTCGAAACACCGCTGCTACTACTGCAATTGCTCCCCAAACAGCCGCTGGTTTTCCTCCCCTAGCGGAGGATGCCGCGCTGCAACTGGCCCATGCCATTGCAGAGGCCGCCGCCGAACGCAAGGGGGCCAACATCATGATTTTGCAAGTAGGCGATGTGTCTTACCTGGCTGATTACTTTGTCGTTGTCACCGGCTTTTCTACGGTGCAAGTCCGGGCGATTACGCGCTCGATTGAGGGTGCTTTAGAAGCAGACTGGAACCGCCGACCGCTGCGGGTAGAAGGCCAGACGGAAGGCAACTGGGTGCTGATGGACTATGGTGAAGTGATTGTCCACATTTTTATGCCTGAAGCCAGAGAATTCTATGACCTTGAGGCGTTCTGGGGCCATGCTAATCAGATGCTCTATCAGCCGATTGAGCGGGCGTAATTAGCGAGTAGACCTGAACTAAGGATTCCTAATCGGAGGCAATTCGTTTAGGCTAGAGCTAGGTTTTGTAGTGGGGATGGCATGCCTCAGCGATGTCCGGTTCCGGCTGATCAGCAGCCAATTAATGAGTATCAGGATGTCCGAGATTCCTGGTTCTACAGTTGGGGAGGCCGAGAGTTAGCCGGGTACCTCAAGCCGATTGGGCTACTCTGGTTGTTCAGCTGGGTGATTACTGGGCCGATGGCGGCGGCCAGCTTTGTGCCAGCTAAACAACCCCTGCACTTTGCCCTCAGTGCTGCGATGGGCGCACTGGTGCTGCCATTATTGGTATTGGTGCAGCTCTATGTGGGCTGGGCCCATGTGGGCGGACGGCTGCGGCAGACAACGGTGCCCTATGAAGAATCGGGCTGGTACGATGGCCAGCTGTGGGTCAAACCTGAGGAGATTTCTACCCGCGATCGCCTGATTGTGGACTACCAGGTTAAGCCGGTACTACAGCGAATTCGCCAAACCATTGGCGTAATTGCGGCTTTACTGAGTCTGGGCTTAATGACCTGGCAATTGATTTAAGATGACGGGGCTAACCTCGTTTTCGAGCAAACGCGCACTGAACCCTTGAGCCATAACCACTATGACCAGTAGCCGGGTAAACCGCCATCAGACTAAAGAATTACAGGTGCAACTACTACGAGAAGGAATTGTGGAATGTAGCCACACGGCCCATGTCGTGGTGTGTGACCCCAGAGGGCGGAATCTCTCGGTAGCCGGAAATCCAGAACTGGCCACCTTTATTCGCTCCGCGCTAAAGCCCTTTCAAGCCCTGGCTGTGACCGCCGCTGGGGCGCTAGAGCGCTATAGCTTGAGCGATCGCGATCTGGCCATTATGTGCGGCTCTCACCAGGGCACGATGGAGCAGGTGAGGCAGGTGTTTCGTATCCTCTGGCAATCTGACCTGGACCCAACCGCCCTCCGCTGCCCCACCCCGGAGGGCAAGAAAAGCCCCCTGGAACATAACTGCTCTGGTAAGCACGCCGGTATGCTAGCCGTGTGCCAGCAGCAAAACTGGCCCCTGGAGAGCTATCTAGATCGCAACCACCCCGTTCAGCGGCTGATTCTGTCTCGCATTTCTGAACTGCTGGGAATGCCCTCGGATGAGTTCATTATGGCCCACGATGACTGCGGTGCCCCGACCTACTTTATGCAACTGCGGCAAATGGCCACCCTATTCGCCATGCTCTCCTCTGGCGAAAACCTGGATATGGAGCGCATCATTCGCGCCATGACCAACCATCCTGACATGGTGGGTGGCCCCGATGCCTTTGATACTCGGTTGATGCAGCTTACCGATGGTGAACTGGTGAGTAAATCGGGAGCCGAGGGCATTCAGTGTATTGGGCGAGTTGGCGAAAGCCTGGGGCTGGCTATCAAGGTTTTAGATGGTGCTAAGCGGGCGAAGTATGCCGCCGCTATTTTCACCCTGAAACAGTTGGGTTGGATCTTGCCCTCAGTGGCGGATACTTTGGCTGAAACCTATATGGAAATCGGTAACTTTAAGCGGCTAGATGTGGTAGGCGACCTGCCAGTTTATTAAACCTAGAGTTTTGTCAAGCACCACCGAGGTACCGAGAGCACGGCGTAGTCTCTCAAGACCTCGGGATTTTTGTGCGTCTGGGCCAACCAATTTCACCCTTAGCATTTCCCCACCGTAATTACCCCCCAACCAGAGATAATAATCGAGGCGTACCTAATCTCCAGGCAAACCCTATGACTACGGATATTCGGTTGCTGGTGCTGGATATTGACGGCACCCTGGCAGGGGAGTCTAACCAAATTTCTGAGCGCGTGCTGGCGACTATTCAGCGGGTGCAGCAGCGAGGGATTGCCGTGGCGATCGCCACGGGGCGCATGTATCAGTCGGCTCTGCGGTTTTACCAGGCGGTAGGGTCTACGCTGCCCCTGATGGCCTACCAAGGCGCATTCATCAAAAGCCCTCACACCCAAACTCTGCATCGTCACACCCCTCTGCCGCGTCATCTGGCGCTGGAAATTCTCTCCTATCTGGCCCCGATGGAGGCGAGCGGTGAGTTGTCTATTCACCTCTACATTGATGATCAGCTCCATGTACGAGCCATTATTGAAGACACCAAAGCCTATGCTGAGCGGTCGGGCATTCAGCCGGTGGCCGTCGGAGACTTGATAACGCTAATGCAGACGAATGACGCGATAGAAACCACCAAACTGCTGGCGTTGAGTGAAAATACCCACCTGCTGAGCGACATACTATCCAGCCTGGGGCAACGCTATCCCACCGTGGAGTTGTACCTGACGCGATCGGTAGAGTACTTTGTGGAGGCCACCCATCCCCTGGCCAATAAGGGAGAGGCCGTGCGGTTTGTGGCGGAAGAACTGCTCGATTTAAGCCCTGACCAGGTAATGACCATTGGCGACAACTTCAACGATGTAGAAATGATTCGCTATGCCGGGCTGGGGGTAGCCATGGGCGATGCGCCAACCCCAGTTAAGCAGGCGGCGGACTGGGTGGCACCAGGGGTTGACCAGGACGGGGTAGCAGTGGCGCTGGAGCAGTTTTCTGCTGTAGCGGCTTCTCCCATGAGGCTGTCGTAAAGTTCAGACAGGGTCACCACCCGGTAGCCCTGTTGTTCCATCAGCGTCAACAGGGGAGGAAGGGCCTGGGCCGTTTGCAGGCAGCGCTCCATTGAGCCGCCGTGCATGACAAAAATTGCCCCTGGAAAAATAAACCGCGACAGATACCAGGTGTTTAAGTTCGGCGTACTGAGCTGCATGGTGTCAAAGGGAATCATCGACGCCAGCGCCATCATTGACTCGTAGCCCGGCGTTAACCGAATATGCTCAACCATGTGGCGGTTGTACAGCCCTCGCCCTGGCCGATACCAGCGCAGGGGCTGCTGGATAGTGTTAGTGATTAACTCATGGGCCTCTCGAAAGTGGCGCTCAAATTCAGCCGGTTGCAGAATCGCCGGAGTTGTGTCGGTGGTGCCGTGGTTGGCAATTTCATGACCCGCTGCCAGGATATCGGTCAGGATAGTGCTGCCTGGATTGAGGTGGTCGGTAATCACAAAAAAAGTAGCCCGCACGGTATGGGTGGCGGTGCGATTGTATTGCTCCAGGGCGGCCACAATCAACCGGGTGGAGGCGTCATCCCAATCACCGGGGGTGGGAATGTCGTCGATGGTGAGGGCAATCAGTTTCTCCTGGGTCGGCGCATAGAACAACGCATCAGGAAACATCCGAGCGACCTGGGTGAGCAGCGAGGGAGGAGCCATAGAAATTGAATAACACGCCACAGCAGCTGGCTTGATGATCCAGTATGGCCTGCCAGGTGCTCAATGGTGAGCCCAGGTCTGCGTCTGTGGGCCTGCCTTCCGCCTTCCGCTCTCCGCCCGCAACCACCAAAATCAAGCCTCTGGCCATTCCTCCTGGGCTTCGTCACGGGTGTTGGTGCGGCGTTCTGGGGTCTGTCGGTCAAAGGTCATGTGAATCGACCGATTCTGTTCGCCATCGGCGGCTACGGCCATAATCGGATAGTCGATTCGGCCATCGGGAAAAGCCGTGTGGAAGCGGAAGGTGCCTTCAGGGGTGAGCAAAATCGGCTGCCCGCCTATCGTTACGGTGGCATCGGGTTCGGTAGCGCCGTAGACAATCAGTTCGGCATCGGCCACCAGCCAGAACTTGCGGGGCCGAATGGGGGGCATGGAGGCGGCAAAGCCAAGCCCCGACATCGTTAGACCCGATACATTCAGGCCTAAACCCGATGGCGTGGGCAGGCCCGGCACTCCTACCATCCCCACCCCAGAGGGGAACACGTAGGAGCTGATCACTTGGGAGGGCACCATTGAACCCGGCACGTGGTGCATGGAGCCAAACATGGATCCAGCCATGTGCTCCCACTCTGCGGACTGGTAAAGCGCGTACATTTGCTCGTGCAGTTCCCCTGCCGTGGCTTTTTGGCGGGGGTCAACCAGAGTGATCAGGGTTTTGCCGCGCAGGCTTTCCTCCCAGGTAACGGTCAGGAAGTGGTCTTCGCTCCAGTCTGAGGGGTAGACGGGGGGAATCCGCACGGTGTTAGACCGAGCCAGCACCAGCCAACGGCCATCGCCAGCCAGGTAGCCAATTTCCACCTGGTAGTCGCGATCGCTGACCGGAATCTGCAAATACCACTCCCGCGCTAGCTCGTCGCAGTCGAACTGCTGCATGCTGTGGGGAGCCTGGTGTGCCAAATCCACATCGGTGACATCGAAGAGTCGTAAAGCTAGCCGCTCACCCCCCTGGCGCCGCAGGTCTGCTTTATGGAAGTCAGGGGTATCCCAATAGGCATAGGCCCATTGGGGGTCACGGGGCATGAGCACAATGCGGCTTTCGCCATAGCCCTCTGGTAAGGGCGGCAGTCCATCATCCAGGCTAGATAGGTCAATGTCTCCATCGGCCGGATGGCCTACCACGTTGTATTTGCTCGCTTCAATGGCGGATTGATCTTCAGTACTGGCCAGGGACGCGGCAGCACTGGCCGCCAAACCCGCCGCGCCAACGGCGGCCGCGGCCACGGGCATAACACCAGGCCCAGGGCCAGAGGGCGGCGCATCGAGTCCGGGTGCTGGTTCTCTAGATGGTGGGGTACCCATTACCGATGCCGGTTCCACTATTGGGGAATTTACTAGTGGAAAATCTACGGTGGCAGAATCTACCGGTGTGGGTTCCGGCGTGGGTTCCGACGCCAATACGGGCGATTCTAAGTTGACTGAGGCAGCCACTATTTCGGGTTCCCCTGGGGAGCTAGGGGCATCGGCTACAGCGGGTTCTAACCCCGCCTCCTCAACGCTATCCATGGCCATTGCGGCCGCCGCTAACGGCACAGCGCCCGCTGCCAAAGGAGCCACCCCATCAACGGTGACCGGGGGCACGGGAGGAGCATCAACGGCAGGTGCGATGGGGGCGGG
>JAAUUR010000107.1 GCA_012031045.1 Leptolyngbyaceae cyanobacterium SM2_5_2 | reverse complement strand
TCTTCTGCTTTTAGACGTAATAATCCCCAGGTTGAAAGATAGGTGTAAAGCTCAACTGCCTGTCCCTTCTGCTGTTTAATAATCGGATCATTTTTGCTGCGATTGCCTCGTAGCTCTGTTAGCGCTTGATAAACAGGTGTTGCGATCGCTCTTGGATCAAATGCTTCCATTGTCTCTCCTGGATTCAGTAGTTAACGATACACATCCCGACGATGCCCAATATGAACTATCTCAATAGTCTGTTGGGTGTCATCAATCTTATACACCACTCGATAATCCCCCACTCTAATGCGCTAACCTTCTCGGCCTTGGAGCTTTTTACCCCCGGCGGGACGGGGTTCCTCTGCCAAAGCTCTGAGGGCATCCCGAACCCGCTCAAAGGCACCCGTAGGCAAATTGCCCAACTCCTTTTGGGCTCGCCGCAAAATGGAGACGCGATAACTCATGGTGATGAGGCTCGCTGAGCTTCAATTTCCGCGATCGCATCTTCCAGCGGTATCGCCCCATCCTCTGAAGCCTCGGCTGTATCAAAGGCATAGAGGGATTCCAGTTCCTCAAGTTTGTCAAGCAACTGCTGATAGACCGCAATATCCAGCACCACGCCAATACGGTTGCCTTGGTCATCAGTCAAATAGCGTTCCTGCAAGCCATCCATAGTTCCAGTTCTCTGGCACGAAAGGTTAGTTTGATGCTAGCCAGGTTTGCACAAACCCGCGCCCCAGGCTTTCTTGTCCACCAATCTGCAAAATCTCATGCTGGGCTAGGAGATTCTCAAAGTCATCCTTCGAAGCATTGCCCTTACCATTAGCCTGAGAGGTAATGCCCCAAGGAAAGTACATCAGAGTATCAGGGGGAATGGCTTCTTCGTAACGAAAACCACCATCTACCGTTTTATGCTCATCCAGCTTGATCTTGACCTGCCGCCACAGCGCCATTTGAATCAACGTGGCAGAGTGTTTATCTGGCAAAACCAAAACCTGCTTAATGTCAGCAGTTGTAGAGTTAGTCGGAATAAAGCTTTGCCAATTATTCCAAGCTTGCAAATCCGAATCTTTGAGAATGGCATCTTTTAGATAGACCGGCTTACCATTTTTCAGATTAGTACTGTACTCAGGCACACCCATGGCTAGCCCCTGGGCGCTATCTTGCCACCGTTTCCACCGCTGTAACAACAATGGAGAACTTACCCAGACAACACCATGGCTGAGTGAAGGCACAGGCAGCCAAAGGATGGAACCATCACCAATCCAGAGGGTTCCTTGAACAAGCTGATTCAAGTCTTTGTTTGTTTTTGCCTTGTACGCTGTGACCAGTGCTTCATTTTTCTGGTCATCAATCTCTGAACCAAACAAAGAAATTTGTTTCAGCTTAGCGTCAATATCTGTTTTCTCAGCAGGTTCCATACTAGCCCTTAATCGCCCACGAATAGAGCTAGAGGGAATGTAGGGCAACTCAGTGTGAGATTCGCGGGCGATGCCTAACAGATTCCCTTCCTGGGTAGTCCCCCCGGTGTGCAGGGGAGACAAAAGGTAGAGATAAACCAAATTTTCAATCATGAGTAGTTATCCAAACTAATTGAGGAGATATTTACGGTACAACTTGGACAGAGCCAAATTGATGAAAGTGGCGATCGAAGGCAAACGCTTGGGTAATATGCAACGATTCCATCACTACCTTGCTGGTGCAATCGGTAAAACTCCAATCCTTATCAGAGAATTGCCGAAACACCTGCCAAGCTTGTTGAATTTCTGCTGTTGTGAGGTGGTGGATGGTTGCCAAAGTGCCTGAAAAGAAAGCAGTTCCCAATGCGATCGCCCGTTGCTTTTCACGCCGTATCCTCAGCAGAGTTAACGTTTCATCAACGACATAATCTGTTGTGATAAGCGGCTTGCGATTTTGGCTGAGCCAGGTAGACGCTACGGAATGGTCAGAATCTGAGGGCACTACACTGGCGAACCAAGCTCCGGTATCCACAAAAATCATGGCCCTTCTCCTATTCTATAAATCTCCTGGTCGTGATCACGATTAGAAAAGGTTGAATTATCGGATGACTGAAGGGCAGGGCTGGAGATCGCCGCCAAAATTGCTGATGGAGACTCCTCTACTTGGAGTTCAGAGTCAGTCTCAATGACCAAAGACACATGGGCACCTTCTGGCAGAGCGATCGGCTGAATCGGCTTGAGCACTCCATCTTCGTAAATAGCTTCAATGGTAAGGCTCATGGGGTATCTCCTTCAACAATTTCAAGTGGGTGATAGGGAAGCCAAAGTAATTCAGAATAGCCAAGTTGTCGCCACTTGTAGGATTTATGGTCAGGGTTATCCTGATGCAGTTCCTTAGGGCGTTCCAGGTAATACACACTACCGTGGGGAGCGGCAAAGACCTGGGGTGCTGGTACACTATCATTTCCATCTCGGCGGCGACTACTGATGGGCACTGGCCGGTCAGTCGCTACACTCACCAACGGCCCCGGTGTTTGATTTTTGTTAGGAGCATGGGCAAGCTGCCATTCCCATGGCCAAGCCCGACAGGTGGCTACGCCGTTGCGGGTACGCTCAAACACGCCAGGGGTGACCAGGTAGGCTAAAGCCCTTTCCTGGCGATAAAAGTTGGTGCCCGAAAGGGTCTGTATGGTCTGCCATTGCTTATCCAACCCAGAGCACCGCTCAAGCAAGGCTCGGTGCCCCTCCCCGCCCAGGCGCATAGTCGCAGGAATGCCCAGGGTTTGTAATTGGGTGTGGGTGTCGTGATCTAGAGAGATCGCAATGCTCCACCCCGAATGCAGTCGAATGGCATTTTCCACAAAGTAACCATCACTATCCTTAACAGTGCGTTGCCCCGGTTCGATGGCATTGTGGGGCCGCGATTCCACCGTCCAGGGTTGGGGGTCTACTCCTTCAGGGCATAGCCAATCTTCTTCAGTCAATGGTTTATGCTGCAAGAGCTTTAGCACTTGGTTATAGGTCAGAAATTGTCGTAGTTTGCCGCTATCTGCTTTTTCTTGCTCTAATGCCTGGCCTTCCTCCGTCATAAGGGGCATGGGCATTTGCTGATCCCACATCATCTTGAGCTGGGGCAAAAGCCAAGCTACCGGAACTAAAGGGTGATCGCCCACATAGTTGAGAGGGCGGTGGAAATGTAACTGACCTGCATGACACAGGAACGGCCCTTTGAGATTGATCTGCTGCCTGGTTTGTAATAAGCCGCGAATCGCTCCGGCTAGGGCATGGCCATTGGGAGGAAACACGCTCCCTGCCCAGGCTCGCTCACCGGGGGTAAAGGGTTTGGCATCTCGAAAGAGCAGCACATCCAGCGGTGTGAGGGTGTACCAGTACATCGAAGGATTGAAATCTGTAGCCGTTTTCGCAGGGTTGGGTGGAGTGGCAATCATTTGGCTCCTCCTGGCAGTTCAATGTGGCGCTTCCGTAAGGCAAAGGCGGCTAACTTGAGCCAATTAACGATCGCCCCCTGACGTTTTTCCGAGTCATCCTCGGTCTTGTCCCACAGTTCCCTCAGCCATGTGCTAAGGGCTTCAGCAAAGTGGGATTTTACGTCATCGCGACCTGCGAAGAAATCGCGGCGATCGCAAAAGGCGGTTACCCAGGGTTCAATCGCTGGTTTGACAGGAGCCGGATGCTGTTGCCATACACTGGCCGCCTGCTCAAAGAGAGAGGGTTCCAAATCATCCATCAAGGTGAGGAGAGATCGCCACTGGTCAAACACCTCAAACTTGCTGGTCGAGATCATCTGATTTCCATTGCCATAGAGCACTCTGACCTGAACCGCATCTTTAGGGATCTTCTTGTCCCCTTCTTCTCGATAAAAGTGGTCTTTTGCGCCTGCTTCAGCCGCCCAAAGCGATTCGAGGGCGATCGCTAGCGGCACTGAGTTGTGGGCAATCACCACTCCAAAGCTAATGCTGGCCTTCTGACTCATAGTGAACAGGGGGCGCTTGGGCAAGGGTGCTGTTTCTGCATCGCCTTGCCAGTGCCAATAGTCATCCCCGCTCTTGAAACATTCTTTAGAGAGAGCCCCAAAGCCCTTACGCTGGGCAATTCGCATTTCTTCCGGGTCAGGTTCTCCCCTAAAGCACTGGCGAATATCCCATAGCCAGTTGTCCCACTCCCACAGGTTGGTGTAGGCCAGCACGTCGTCGCCACCGCCATAAATCAATCGCCCGGCATACCGCTGTTCAGTCAGGTACGGAACAAGTTGGTTAGAGAAATCCAGCAGCGCCCGCGAAAGGGCGTTATAAGTTGCTGGCCCCATCCGCTTTTGAACTTTGGTCTTGAATGCATCAAAGGCTTCTTTCAGTTCATCGGGTAACTGGCTTTGGGCAACTTTCCCAGCCAACTCCGCTGGCATGTAGTCTCCGTAAGACTTCATATGCTTGCCCTTCAGCCAGCCATTCATGTCGTCACCATCGCCAGCCGCCAGCACATACCAATCGGCGGGAGAGTTACCAGGATAGTAGCGATCGACTACCTGCTGTATTACCTGGCGATAGTCTTTGCGAATACTGGCTAACTCTTGTCGGAGGTTTTGAAGAATGTGTGGATCTTTCTCTTGCTGAATTTGAGTTTCAAGGCGTTCGGTATCTGCACTTTCGATTTCTTCCAGCAGCCAACCCGCGTTCAGCAACCGAGCATGGTGCTGGGTTGCTTGCCCATGATCTACCCAAGGAATACCCCAGGCTTGATCAAGGGATTGCCTGAGCTTTCCGCCCTTCTGTTGAATGGCTTGATCAATTTCACCACAGGCTTTTGCAAAGTTTTGAGTATGCTTTTCCTTGCCTTGATGAGTTTTGAGATATCCAGCCGCTCCAGCCGTTAGGTCAGGATAAAAAGCCGTGATTTTGGCTTCATCCAGATCAAATAGCTCCTGCAAAACGTGATGCAAGCCTCGCTTCAGAACTTCGGTGGCATTTAATTGCTCACTGCCATCAAAAATACCTGCGCGTTGCTGCCACAGTTTTTTGACCGTGGTTTCGGCTAGATAGTCAGAGTCGGGGTGAACCACGGGGCCTAATCCAGAAATGGTGGATCGCCCTCCAAAGGCGGTTGGTAGGGTCCAGTTGCGGGCATTTTTGACTCCAGCCAGAGCCGTCCGAGTACTGCCAAAGGCATAGGGCCACCAGGAACCCACATTGACACTAAATTTTCTGCCCTGGGTTTCCTGGCGTCGCTTACATGCTTCGCGTAAAAAAAACAATTCCTCTGGCTTAAATGGTTTTAGATCCTCCTTAGTCACCCGATAAAGTTGGTTAAGTTCTTCTTGCCAGTCAGTGAGTTCTTGATGACGATTCTCCTCCAAAGCGGCTGTCTTTAGGGCATCAGCATCATGACCAATCGGTACAGCACTCCAGTAGGTTTGCCATTGGCTATTCAGCCAGCCTTCCCAGGTTTTGTGGTCCTCGGCCAACCCTGGCATCCAACCTCTCTCACCTTGTAGGTTGCTGAATACGAGATTACCTAGCTTCAGCCATTCTTGTTTCAAGACGGACTTGGCAGACTGCATAGCGGCCTGTACTTTTGACTCCGGCAATAGCAGCACAATCACATTCGGAAAACCAGCCGTCAGTAATTGTGATTCTGGATGAGGTTTCACCCAATTTTTAAATTCCTTTTGCCATCCATCAAAACTACTATCGGGCAAACCATTCAACAGCCAGTGGTCAATCAAGGGTTGCTGAAATAGGCTGGGATACAGCACACTATCGGGGCCATACTGCCAAGCCAGGGCCCAGCAAACCCGTGCCGATAGGTAGTGCAAAATCCAGGAGCCAGCCCAAAAATCTCGCATCTTACGGCTGGCTTTAATCAGTTCTTGAATGGGAGTAAAGCTGAAAGAAACCAGATGAGGTAATTCCTTCTGGCTGTCCTTGTTCCACCGCTCTAGGTCTTCAGGTGTGAGGTTAAAGCCAGTTAATGAGCCAGCCAGAGCGGCTGTAATGCTGGCATGATCCCAGATGGAGCTATCTGGCAGGCGAGTTTCAGCGGGCATGAGTAAGAGGGAGTCATCACCACCAAAGGCCTGGCAGGTCGCTACTGGTAAACACCGCCAAAGCCACCAAAACACCTTACGGGCATCGATCTCTTGCTGAATATCAGGGGGTAATAAGTCTCGCTCCTTGGTAACTAAGAATTCCTTGCGATTTGAGGCTGCCATCAGGTCTTGATGATGATTGCTCTGAAGCTTCAGTTTCCGAGGCTTGCCAGATAAGAGGTGGCGAAGTTCTAGACCTAGCTCGTCATAGTCCACTGGGACAGAAAGACTGCCAATGGCACCGCGATCGCTAGCCGATGCAATAAAGTCCGCTAGATGAATATGCTTCCAACTCTTACCCGATTTGTCTTCAGGATCCCAACCCTGTGCCACCCAGTCCTGCATGACTGTAAGCTCTCGCCATAGGCCATTTCCCCCTCGTCCGGTGTTGTCATGAAGTGCCTTGAGTGCTGGGTCGTGTAATAGACCCCAGATTTTGGCTTGCCAGAACAGTTGACTCATAGAACGTGCCTTTACTGTAGCGAGGGGCCACCCAGCAGAGCGGGCCTGGATATCACTAAAGCCAGTATGGCCGAATCCTTCCGAAGTTGGAGTGCGCTTAATGCGAATGACGAAATGGGCGGCTGTCTTCTAAATGCACAGCTGGGGTAGGCAATCAGCTAAGTATTCGCAAACTCTTTAGAAGTCTTAATCAGGGATTCATCCTCAGACACAAAACGAGACCATCCAGAGGGCTTGCGGATTGACTGACAAAACCTTAACGGCCAGCGGCTGTAAGCCCAACGCTGAATACCTGGCAAAACCCTGACTTAGGGCGGTTCAAACCGCCGCTATACAGACAAAGTCTGCTATGGTGGCCTACTCGACCCATGCACGGTCTGCATCAGTGCCGGTTCTATCCGCCAGTCTGGCCAGCACCACCGTCTACAATGGAGGCACTTTCCCTGAAAACGGCAGGCTATGGCTTATCCCTTGCTGTGTCATCTACTGATGGGGCCGCCGGGTAGTGGTAAATCCACCCTGGCCCAGCGGATGCAAACCCTATGGCCCCAGAGCCAGCTAGTCTCCACAGCTTGCATCCGCCAGAGCCTCTACGGGGATGAGGCTTACCAGGGGGCCTGGCCTGAGATTGAAGCGGTAGTGGTGGCTCAAATTCAGCAGGCTCTAGCCCATGGACAGAGCGTGATCTACGAGGCCACCAATGCCAAGCGACCCTGGCGGATGGGGTTACTTCAACGGCTCTCTCCTTTAGGAGCAGCCTGGGTGGGTTGGCAGTTGACTACGCCCTTAGCAACCTGCCACCGGAGGAATAGCCAACGAACCCGCGTCGTTCCGGCTGCGGTGATCGACGACTGCTACGCTGGGCTGCAGCAGTTTCCGCCTCATCCGGCTGAGGGGTTTTTGGCGATATACTCCCTCCTACCGGATTGCCCACCCTCAACCCTTGCAGCCCGGTTGGGCCAGCTTGAGCGTAGCCTGACAAATCGTAAAAATCGCACCCAGCACCGCCAGGTAGACTGGCACCGGTATTCTGGGCTCTTAGACTTTGATCGGCTGTTGCATTTAATTCGGGTGTTGGTGGCTAACCCAGGGTTAGGAGACTTTCACAACACTGAGCCAGATGTCTTGCAGCGGTTGGCCGGGGAGAACCCGGGGCAGGTGGTAGACGCCCTCGATGAAATCGGCCTGGTGATGGCTCATCAGTGCGGGAGCCTGTATGCCGATCAGATCGCGCTTGCTCAGGACCTGGATTGGTTAGAGGTCAACGGGTTCCTCAGCCCTCAGCCTCAGACAGCGGCGTTAACTATACCCGTGCTGCAGCCAGCAGAGAACGAACCTCTAAAGCTGGGTTTAGACTCCAGCTTGCAGGTCAAGCAAAGTTCTTGCCATGCTTATTCGGACTGGGAGGCGTTTCAGCGGCTGCTAACGACGGTACGTTTTATTGCCCAGCATCCCTTTATCTGGGATACAGAACAACAGAGTAGCCTCAAAAGCCTCCTGGGTGCAATGCAACAGCATGGGTTACTTCAGGGCGATCGCCAGGCGGCCCTGCGTAAAGACTTCGAACAAGTGCTGAAACCCTTCGGCATTTTGCCAAACTTTCGCCTGCGGCGGGGTTACTTTATCGGCAGTGGTATTTTGTCAGAGCGGGACTTGCTTAAGGTCGCCAGTTTGCTGCAGGCCCAAGCTAAAACAATTCAGGATCCGGTAGCGTTGGGTATTTTGGGCACTCTGCAAGAACGATTGCAGCGCAGCCAGCACGATTTAGCCAATCTTTACCCTGTGCGAGCCATTGGCAATCGCACCATTATTGATGCTGATCGGTTACCTGCCGAAGCTCTGGCTAAGACCCTAGAGCGTTTAGAGACCGAGATTGAAACTGGACAATTACTGGAACTGAATCACTTTGTTGGGGTAGGTCGGTTTGATTATCACCCTAACGGCTTTTTCCCAGCCTGGCCGTTGCAATGGTATTTCACAACATTGGTTGGTATCTCGGCTACGAAATTGCCGATGGCCCTGACCGGGGTTTATTACAATTTGAGCGTCTTGATCGGCTGTTTCGGGGCAGACCGCTACGGCAGCAACGGAGCCGAGCCAGCCAGGAGAAAGCGCTTCATCGCCTTCAGCGGTTATACCAGAGCTGTGCTGGGCTTTATCTTGGCCATAGTGCCAATGCCCAGCAGCGCTTTCTCAGCCGCCAGCAAACGGTACAGGCAACCGCGTCTATGCTGTTGGAGCTTTGGTTTACAGATTCAATTTTTGCTTTCATTAGTGAAGGCACCCAGCGATTTCCGGTAGCGCAGATGAAAATGTCGCCTAAGTTATCTGACCCATCACCGGCTGTAGGTGGATTGTTCTGCTTGCCTAGAAGCCATGACCCCCGGTATCCTAACCGTCTTCAGGTGCAACTGCCGAGATGGTCTGTAGACGATGTGGATTTGCGCCGCTGGATTTTAGGCTTTGGGGCCGGTGTCAAAGTCATTACTCCGGTGGAGATGGTTGATCGGGTGCGTCAAGTGGGGGAGGAAATTGTTGCCCTCTATGATGGACAAAGGATTAACTGACAAAAGGTCTGAAACCCTGATGAATTCCCTGACTGGCTCCAGCATGGCAGTATGCTAAACGAGCAAGCTTACTCAGAGTTCTACCGCTATGGCACTGCCCTTTGACCCAGCCCCCACCGAACAACGAGTAGAGCGATTTTGGCAACTCGCTGCCGGGTTTGGCATGGAGCGTAATGCGTATCACAACTATCTCAACGAGATCGTTAGCGATCGCTACGCTCTGATCAACGGCATGCAACTGCTGCGGGATGAACTACAATTTGCCGCCTCCAGCCCCACGGATATGAAAGCCTGCGGGGCCGACATGAGCCTGCCCAGCGTGGTCACCACCCTGGCCTATACGAATTGTGGCGATCGCATTCACCAGGGCGAAGCCACCAAGCGCTATCGGGATGTGGTGGCCTCTCGGTTTGCCACCCTGTCTGAAATTGGCGAACTAAAGCTGGAGGCGTTTTTCCCTGCCGGGGGCGGTACCGATAATGGTGCCACCTTAGCCCACGTAACCGTAGCCCACGAGCTAGACGAGGCCATGAAGCGGCGCGTTTACGAAGGTAATCCGCAGTCAATTTCCCTGGTGGCGATCGACCTCAAAACCCATGTGGGACGCCTCAAGGAAAACGGCAAACACATCTACGGCAAAACCCGGGAAGCCCCCTGGCGTGAGCCCAGAGCCGCCTGTGGTGCCATTGTGGGGGCGCTCACTCATTTTCAGCCGGAAAATTTGATCCATCGTCGCATTCGCAGCGATCTGGGCGAGCGCAATTTTCAGTTGTTATCCAGCCAGCAAATTCTGACCGACGAAGGCGTTGATATCACAATGGCAGTGGCGGCGGCCATCGTAGCCATTCGGGGTATTCGCAACACGGCCATGGCGCTGTCTCAAGAGATGGACGAACGCGGCCTGGGGCACCTAACCGCGACTACCACGGTAAACCGCCCCTCACGGGATGATTTGGTGATTTACCTGGCCAGAGCCACAGTGTTTAATGGCATGGTGCGCATTCAAAGTCTAGGGACAGAAGCTAAACGCTACAGCGGCAAGCTGGTTGAATATGCGGGTGAGCAACGCTTGCAACTGCGCTACGACGATTGGGACAGCGAGAACGTGCCCATTGAAGAGATTCCCTACAAACTCAGATTCTCAGGGCTGTGATGAATAAGAAAAAACGGCTTCACTAACGCCTGATGAAGTGGCGGAATATACTGGCATTAGTGAGCTTCAGCATATTTTCACGCTTATTAATGCCCAGCTAGTTGCCCAAAGCAAATGGTGCCCAGTTCAACCCGACGCATTGTTAGACAACGAGCCAAGTTAGTTTTGGTACCTTCCACGAGGCGATAACAGCACCTACGGGACTATTTTCTTGTTGCCATCGCCAACTCATCCAAAGTGCAGGTCAAGATCTCTAAGAGCTTTTGAACCTGGGAAACCGTCATTTTAGGTGGGTTATTGCTGGTTTCCCAGACATAGATAGTCTTTTCTGTAATTCCCAGCGCATTGGCTACCTGTCGGCGCGTCAAACCTGCACGGGTACGTAAATCCATCAGCGTGACTTGCTGATTTTGGTTAGCCATACTATACTGCTCAGTAATTACCGTTCGGTATAGATAGAACGGTATATCCCCTCGGTTTCACTAGCTTTCTTGCTTGTGCGCCTCGATTTCACAGTTTCGCATTCTGCGGTGGGTTTCGCACCCCTCGCGCAGTTTCTTGCGACAAAGAAGCCCAGTTTCTTGAAGAAACTGGGTCTCTACACATCCTTCTTATCCGGTCTCGCCATGTCAAACTTTACTCCCAATTCCGAAATCTACCGCCTGCCAGACTCAGCCCAACGGCCCAGCGCTGAGCCTGCTGAGGGGCGGGAGCCCGTCCGTCTTATCCTGATTGGCTCAATCGTGGGCATTAACCTGATCATCGCCATCCTGCATCGCCTGGGCTTTGCCGAACCTCGCTCCTGGAGCAAGCCCCAACGGGATCCGGTCACGGGTCAACCCATGCGCGTCCTCACCAAGTGGATTCGCCATTAGGCGGCACGGACGGTTAAATTTTCTAGCACAATTTCAGGCACCTTCCCTGACCCTAAGGTTTCCTTGGCATCTAGAACTTCAATGCCAACCAAACGTTCGTCTGCGGCTAAGTTAAGGGCAATTTCTTCTGTAAGTTGTACCGTCCGGCATTCGTATTGGCCTTCGAGCAAACGAATGTACAGCGCATCGATATCGAGATCGTAACTAATTTTCATGGAGACTATTAAAAGTAAAAGGTGTATGCCGTAATCACCACAATTTCATCCTCTTCTTCCACAAAAATCGGAGAAACCTGCTTGATTGAATAATACTGATTCTGCCAGGTTGATTGATATTCAATGTGGATTCGCCCTTGAACCGGATAGCCTGCTTCGTAACAATTGCGTAACAATAAATCAGACGCCGTAGTGGAATGCAGGGTAATGACCGTAGGCATTTGGGTTTTGGGCAACCAACTCTGGTTAGAGCAGGCGGCTTTGGCCAGTTGTGCGGAGCAACGCCAGGAGGTATCTGTCCTTTTAATAGAGTCAGCGCAGTTTGCAATGGAGCGCCCCTACCACCAGCAGAAGCTAGTGCTGGTGTGGTCGGCCATGCGACACTTTGCCCAGGAACTCAAAGACGGCGGCTGGCCAGTCACCTACAGCATTGAGGACGACACGGAAGCGGCTCTGCGGGCGTGGATCCAGGCCAATAGCATCAGCGAACTGCGCCTGATGGATCCTGTCGATCATCCCTTTTCTACCTGGCTGCGGGGGTTAGATTTGCCCTGTGAGTTGACGATTCTAGACAACAACCACTTCCTCTGGAGTGCCGCAGAGTTCAACGCCTGGGCCGGAAAGCGCAAGGGCCTGCTGATGGAAAGCTTTTACCGCGAAGGCCGCCAGCGCTTTGATGTGCTAATGACCGGCGACCAGCCCGAAGGCGGCCAGTGGAACTTTGACAAAGACAACTCGCAAACCGCCCAAGGGCAAACTCAACACTCCGGCTCCTCGCTGGTTTGAGCCAGACGACATCACCCAGGCGGTAATCAAAAAAGTTGAGGCGCTGACGATTCCTACCTTTGGCCAGGCAACCCCGTTTCGCTGGGCCGTGACCCGCCAGGAAGCTCTGCAAGTGCTGGATGTGTTCATTGCCGACCGACTGGAAACCTTTGGCCCCTACCAGGATGCCATGGTGACAGGGGAAGACACCATGTGGCACGCGCTGCTTTCTCCCTACCTGAACCTGGGCCTGCTGCATCCCCTGGAAGTGATTCAGCGGGTGGAGGCAGTCTACCGCCAGCACGATCTTCCCCTCAACAGCGTGGAGGGCTTTATTCGGCAGGTGCTGGGCTGGCGGGAGTATATGCGCGGCCTCTACAGTTACTTTGATGCGGACTATGCCCAGCGCAACTGGTTTGACCACCGCCACCCCCTGCCCGAATTTTTTTGGACGGGGAGGTGGAGATGAACTGTTTGCATCAGGTTATCGACCAAATCAAACGGACTGGTTACGCCCACCACATCCAACGGTTGATGATTCTCAGTAACTTTTCGCTGATTGCTGGATTCACGCCGCAACAGGTAGAGAACTGGTTCCATGCCGTGTTCATCGACGCCTACGACTGGGTGATGCAGACCAACGTGATTGGCATGGGCCTATTTGCCGATGGCGGCCTGCTGGCCTCTAAGCCCTACGCCTCGTCGGCCAACTACGTTAACCGCATGAGCGACTACTGCCAGAACTGCCGCTACCACCCCAAAAACCGCACCGGCGAAGATGCCTGCCCCTTCAACTTCTTTTACTGGGATTTCCTCCATCGCCATCGGGCCAAGCTGCAATCCCAGGGGCGGATGAGCTTTATCCTGAAGAACCTGGATAAGATGTCGGACGTGAGCTAGCCACCATTCAGCAGCAGGCGAGGGACTGGCACCAGGCCCAGGCCACGGGGCGAACCAAGTTAATTTTATCACGCTAGAGAA
>JAAUUR010000106.1 GCA_012031045.1 Leptolyngbyaceae cyanobacterium SM2_5_2 | reverse complement strand
CGGCTTGTTTCAAGCCGAGGTCTCGGGCGTTCATATACACGCGGATTTGATAGGGTTGTATCGTTTGTTTCGACATTGGAGGCTTTTCCTGCACCAGGGAAAATACCTTCAGTGTCTTTTTTATTCGCCTGAACTGGATCCGAACTCAGCGATGACCCAAGCGGCAGGGAGCTTAGCTCTCCCGCCTATCTAGCTGTCGTCATCCGCCACGTTCAGTGTCGTCTAATATACATGACAAGTCTAAGGGTATTTTCGGAACTCTGGCTGTAAAAATCGTCATCTTATCTAGACAACATAATTATCGTATACGGGTTAAAGCCCCTATGAAGCTCTCTCGCTACGGAAGGAAGACCCCGTGCGCCCAGTAGCAAGCCAAAGCAGAGAGCGGCCCAGGTCGCGCAAAATTTTGGTGGCGGGTTCTGGGGGGCGATCGCTAGTTATGGCCACTGGCGTAAACACAATGCCCTGGCTCCCCAGCACCACCGTGCCAATGGCCCTGGCCCTGGCCATATGAAAATCTGAGGTCACCACATAGAGGTGACGAAGCTGGCGGCGCTTGAACTCAGGTACCAGGGTGGTAAAGTTGGTCACGGTATCTGAGGCGCTATAGTCCAAATAGAGCCGGTCTTTGGCAATGCCGACGGCCTCAAAAATCTCGTGGGTGCGGTCGGGGCTTTCGCCAGAAGAGACCCAGATGGGGATGTCGGGGTAATGGCGGGCAATTTCTGCACCGGCCACTTCTCGGCTGGGGTCACCCCCTAGCACCAACATGCCTTCAGGAACGGGGGCCTGGCGTGCGGCAAGGGTTAAACTGAGCCACAGGTTCATACACCAGGCCAAGGCTAACCCCAGGAGTATCCACAGTCCAACTCTCCGCATGGGTAGGTTTACTTAGCAATAAAAGGCTGCTCCAATCCTAGCAAACCTACTGAGAATCTTGAAGCGCTCGTTGGGGTAACGGCGGGTAGAGGTAATGAGCCAGCCCTTCCCCGGTATAGCCGGTGGCAATCCACAGTAGCGATCGCCCGCCATCGCGCACCAGCTTTAGCCACGACTCTGGGGAATAGTCTGAGGGCACCGCTACCGGGGTAAAGGTCATGTGGCTGTGCCCCAGCACCAGCGTGCCAATGACAGCGGCTCTGGGGATATGAAAATCTGACGTCACCACGTACAGGTGCTGAATCCGGTGCTGCTTAAACTGGGGCACCAGGGTAGTGAAGTTGGTGACGGTATCGGTGGCTTGGTAGTCGAGGTGGACGCGCTCTGGGTCAACCCCTGCCTGGCGGAAAATGGCATGGGCGGCATCGGGGAGGCGATCGCCGCTAGAAACCCAAATCTCCAGGTGCGGGTTTTGGGCCGCCAGTTGGGCCGCCGCTTCTTCGCGCCCAGAACCACCGCCCAGAACCAAAATGGCCTGGGGCGCTGGGGCACTTACCTCGGCCAGGTGCAGCTTAGCCATAATGCTGCCTAACAACAGCAAAACGGTGATTACAACACTCCCAGCCAGAACTTGGTTCAGCGGTATAGGCAGGGGCTTAACCACGGCTGGTTGGTGGTACTAAATGGTCATCGTTAGTGGCTGATGCCGTCCAGGCGTGGCGTTTAAGCTGCACTATCACCGAGCCGGGTAGTAACGCTTTGACTAGTTGTTTAGCCACGGCCTTGACCATTAGAGGTAAAATCTGGCGCTGGAGCCGCAGCAGGTCTCGCCCATTCATAGTGGCTGCAGAACTGTTAGGAAAGGCCGGGTAATTTCGCTGAATGCCAAAGCCTAAATAACTGGCAAGTGCTGGGCTGAGTTGATCTATAAATTCGGTATTAATTAAGTTTTGCTCTCCATGGCCTGGGTAGCCCTGGTCTTGAAGAGTTGTCGCAATGGTTTGAGGAGAAGTCTGCCCAACTGGAATCACGGTATTTATTCCCTACGGATAATGGCCAAATAGCTGTGAGCGAGACTTTTAGCAATGGCCGACCAGGCATAGTGAGTAGCGGCAAACTGCTGCCCCCGCTGCCCTAGCTCGGCTCTTAGCTGAGGCGATCGCAGCAATTGAGCCATTCCATCCGCTACAGATTGGGTGTTTCCCTGAACGATTAACCCCGCCTGGGCGGCTTCGATCTCAGTTGAGATTTGAATACCTGGAGTAATCACCACCGGCAAGCCTGCAATCAACGCTTCGGCTACGGCAATGCCAAAGTTTTCGGAGAAGGAGGGCAGCACAAAGAGATCGGCTCCCTGAAGCAGCAGGTCTTTCAGGTGCCCGGTGACCAACCCTGGAAAAAGCACCTGGTGAGTTAGGTCAAGGGTAGCCGTTAACCGATGCAGGTCTGCCACGTACTCTGAAGTGCCTGACCCGGCTAAAACCGCCTGAAATTTTAGTCCCTGGTCTTTGAGCAAACGTAACGCCTGCAGCAACAGGTCAGGTCGTTTTTTGTAGTGCAGCCGCGATAAAAACAGCAGAATCGGGCAATCTGGCGCCAGGCCGTAGTGCTGGCGCAGCTTGGCACCGGCCTCCTCGATAGGGGCTGGAGCATGGACGCCCAGCGGCAGAGTCATGGTTGGCGTTTTTACTCCATAGGCGCGGACATCCTCGGCTTCAGCGGTCGTTGTGCAGTGGATGGCGGCGGCCTGGCTCAGGTTGCGGTGTTCTATCAGCCAGCTATAGAGGCGCTTTTTGGTACGGCTTTGGGCCAGTGCCCAGGGGGTAAGCTGCCCCATCGTCCGCACCGTGTAGGGAATCTGCCGCTGGCGAGCCAAAGCAGCTGCACAACTCGGCAGATAGGAGAACAAATAATGATTATCGAGCAGGTCGTAGTTGGCCAGGTTGTTCCATAACCAGGCAGTGGCGGCCCTAGAAAAAATGAACTCCTTTAGCGGTGGGGGCGTGTAGGGCAAAACCCACACCGGTACCGATAACCCCAGGGCGGCATCAAAGGTGTAGTTAACCTGCTGGTGTAGGGGCAGGTCTAACCCCAAATTAGTGGTCACCAGATCGGCCTCAATGGCCTGATCGCGCAGGGCCTTAACCAAATTTAGAGCCACCTGAGATGGCCCCCCCCAGCTCAGGGCTGAGGGAAGGGATAACGTGTAGAACTCGCATAAGACTCCTCAGGTCCTTATTTGAAGGGGCCTATCTTTCTCAGCAGAATCAGCGCAATCACCGGCAGCATTGTGGTGGTTAGCCAGAACATACTGCGCATGGTAACCCCCGCTGCAAAAAACCCCAGCGCATAAACAATCAAGGCATAGTCAGATTGGTGGGCCATGGCCATACGGTTCCACCAGGCGGCCAGGGCACCAAACCCTAGGGATACCCCAATAACGCCTAACATCCCAGCCATCATGTAGGCTTCGCCCAGGTAAGTGGCGGCCACCGTCCAGCCTTCGGCCCCGGCAATTTCTTCAATGCTGACGCTTAAGCCTTCAGGCTTACCGGGCCAAATTGCCCTGGGAACTGGGCGCACCAGCGACCAAACTAGGATCTCCGACCCTAAGTAATCGTGGCTTTTGGGCATAGCTCTAGCAATCCAGCCAATAGAAGCGAGGTTATAGTCTACCGCCAGGGTATCGCTCGTGCTTTCGCTCGCATAGACCTTATTCTCAACATAGCTACGTAGCCCCATACCTCTAAATTCGAGCATGTGGTACGAGCCGTAGACGACCACAACAACCGTGAGCAAAATAGGCACCAGGGTATTGAGCCAGGTATTTTTAGGCAGGGTGAGCAGGTAGCCCATTAAAAACGTGGCTAAGAAGGCCACAAAAACGTTGCGGGTGCCGCCAGCAAAACCGTGAAACAGAGTCAGGGCTAAAACAGCCATAACAATTGCTAGTTGCAGCATCGAGAAAGATCGGCGTCGATTCCAAATGACTCCGGCCAGGGGAGGAACGACATAAATCATCATCGATAGCTCAATAAAGAGGCTGCTCCAGCCCCCCAGTCTGCCCCGGCCCCAGGGTTGGGTGAATCGTGGTCCCATCATGGCGTCAATCATTTCAAACACATTGAAGTCAACGGACATCAACATGTTGAGGAAGCCGAAAAAAGCGCCAATTAGGAAGATCCGGAACAAGGCTTGATTGGAAATCTCCGCAAGGTTTAGCCATTGAGACTGGAGGGGCTTGGGTTTCACTAAATGGCGACCCAAGGCCAAAGAAGCTAAGCCCACCAGCACGATATTGAGAGCCATAGCTGTTTCTTTTGGGGTTATCCAAGCGTCAAAACCTGCTTGAGGAAAAAGAAACTCAAGTAAAGTCAAGGCATAGACTCCGACCAGGCAGAGAATATCGGCCCGCAGCAGATTGCGCAGCCCCTTACGGCTATCAAAAAATAGGCTGGCCAAAATCCAATACCCACGGGAACCGCTGCAGCACTGGCCATAGCGGTGGCGGTAGCTTCGGCGGGGTAAAGGCTATAGGCCATGGCAACGCCCACCAGAAAACAGGCCGTACCCGCTGGCACCGGGGCGGGGGGCGGGTATAGCCGCGAGGGAGCCGGGTTAGGGTAGGGCGGTGTTATGAGTTTGGACGGTTGTATCTGCAAAGTCTGTGTTCCTCAGCCTCAGGAATTTTCCGTGGGTGTTTTAATCGTGTCTCAAGAGATTTCCAAGCAAAATTTCCCTCTGCGTAGCATGGGCAAAGGGCCATGCCCGTGCCCATCCGGGGAATTAACCGGGCACGCAAGCTTTACCCATCCTACGGCTACAGCTTTGCCAGAGCCTGCTCAAAGCGGTTGATCAGGGCTTGGGCCTGGGCATCCCAGGTGAGGGTAGTGGTAATCAGGTGTTGAGCGTGTTGCCCCATGCGCTGGCGCTGGCTGGGATTGGTCAGCAGTCGATCCAGGGCCTGAGCCGCAGATTTTACATCCTTAGGAGTCACGATGTAGCCCTGAAGGCCATCCTTGACCACATCGCAAATACCGCCATCACGGCAGCAGATGATGGGTTTACCAGCCGCCATGGCCTCTAGGTAAACCGTGGCAAAGGGTTCATCCCAGCTCACCAGTGCAAAGCCATCGGCCCAGGCCATCTCTTGCCGTACCCGCTCGTGGGGTTGCTTGCCCAGCAGTTGAACGCGATCTCGCAAATTAAGCCGTTCAACGGTTTGCCTCACCTTGGCCTCCGCTGGGCCGCCGCCGATAATGCGTAGCACGGCGTTGGGGTAGTTAGCGGCGATTGCGCCAAAGGCTTGCACCAGAAGCGGCATACCCTTGCGTTCTGAGAATAGCGCGCAGGATAAAATCACCTGTTTAGCTTGCAGCTCAGGGGGCCTGGGGGTACTGGCTAAAGCGGGCGGCGGCAGGTCAACCCCGTTGTAGTGGGTAGCCGTACTCGCCTCAGGAAACAAGGCATTCAAATCTTTCTCCATGCGGGTTGAGACGGCCATGAGTTGAGTGGCGCGCTCGGCAACGGCCTGCATAGCGGCCCGGCGATGGGGCAACTGGTAACAGTCGGCGATCTCATCGTAGTCGTGCTCTAGGACAAACAGAGGCCGTCGATAGGCTGGCGGCAAATGGGCTACTAGCCAGCCGTTGGGCAAACTGTGATGGCAAAAAATGACCTGGGGTTGAAACTGCTGAATCGTGCGAATGATCCTTCGCTGGGCCGACCATTGGGCCATGCGCAGGTAGGGGGCGGGGTTAACGTAAGCCCTCTGCTTCAGGGGGGCACCGGGTAATAGAGCCAGCGGGGATATTGCACGGCTACTGGCCCGGGCCAAGTGGCCTGGGAGGGACAATGGGCATAGGCTTTGGCCCCTGCCGTGTGGGCCGCCCAACCTGGCACCCAAGCGGTAAAAGATAGCGTCAATAGCTCTACGCCCTGACGCACCAGCGCTTGAGCCTGACTTAGAGCCCAGGTTCCCATAACTGGATTGTCGGGCTTAGGGAAGTAAGAGGCGAGGAAAAGAACTTTCATGGTGGGGGCAGCGGGTGTGGAGAAGAGCCAGACGGTAGGTAACAGGCTAAAACGCCAGTACAAAACCCCGGTTTCTGAGGCAGAATCCAGGTCATGGGGTTAAACTGGCCAGTAACAAACCGGGGTTCTAGACCCTGGCGGATTGAGCAAGAACGTTTTGAAAAAGGTCGTGCCAGCGTTTTGCGCCCGCTTGGGGAAACCACTCCGCTGCGCGCTGAGCCGACACCTGGCTGGCGGCCCTAAGCGCATCAGGAGATTGCACGTAGTGCTTCAAGGCTTCATACAGGGCATCGGCATCCCCAGCCGGAAAGATTATGCCGTTCTGGCCAGGGCCGACTAAATCGGGCGCTGAGCCCACGGCATCAGAACAGATGATCGGTAACCCTGCTCCTAGGGCCTGGTTAACCACTACGCCCCAACCGTCGTAGCGGCTGGGCAGCACAAAAATATCGGCCTGGCGAAAAAACTGCGGCAAATCCTCTGGAGCCTGGAAACCCACAAATTCAATATGGTCAGTAATGGAGGTCGGCAGGTGGGCCAGCATGTGAGGCAGCTCAGCTTCGCGACCAACCAGCAAAAGCCGCGCTTCTAACCCGGCTTGTCGCAGGCGGGCAAAGGCGGCCAGTAATAGATCAACGCCTTTACGGGCAATCATCTGGCCGCAGAACAAAATCCTAACCGGGGTTTGAGGCCGCTCTGGGCGGTTTTGGGCAAAGGCCGATAGATCGCAATAGTAGGGAATATTCACCACCAACTTGCCAGGATAGCGCCGCTGATAGTCGGCAGCGGCTTGGCTGCCAATGGCGGCGATCGCAACACAATGATTCAACCCACTGGCTAAGTGCTTCTGCAACTGACCCTTGAACCCTTGCTCGCTGCCGACCATGCGCTCGCCCCAAAAAATACAGGGAATAGCTCTGGCTTGGGTATTAAGAATCCACTGGGCAATGGTGTTTTGGTAGCCATTGAAGATAACGATATCAGCATCGTTTAGGCGGGGTAAGTGCCAGTTCCAGTGGAATCTAGATGACCCCCAGGCGAAATAACCACCGGGTAGAACCTCCTCATAAGGTTGCAGGGGCTTTTCCGGCCAAGGGTTATCAGGGTGGGAGCCTTCAAGGTAAAGAACTTTTAGATTGATCCCAGAAAGACGGGATAGCTCGTAGAATAAATCTCGTTGATAGGGAGATGGGACAACTGAGTAGACCGTTATATTGAGCATCCTTCTTTAATATTTATTGTTTAGCTACCGTAATTCTATAGAGTGGCTTTGCAAGCATATCAAGACATCGCTATGATGGTAAGCTTTCAAGAGTTTTAACTCTCTGCGCCAAAGATTGCAAGCAGCATTATCGAAGATGACTGAAGAGGTGATTTGATCTGTGATTGGATGGGAATTCATTACGAATGGCATATCAAGTTCATCTTCAAATATAAAATCAGAAAGAAAATCAATATCTTACTAAATTATTCTTTAGGGTAGATATTTTTGATCTGGTCAGCATTTCAATAGATGCTAGGCTTCTAGAAGATATTTTAACTTTTTCTTTCATTGATATAGAGGAGGGAATACTTATTAATTCCTCATGTTTTTTCATCTCATTAACTATAAAGGGAAAAAACTGATATTTTTCAAGGATGAGTTTTCGAGCTTCAAGAATCAAGCTTAGTTTGTTCGACCACAAATCAGATTCAACTGCACTTTTAATTTCATCAATTAAATGAGGAGAGTTGACGTCTAAAGATAAGATAGATCCCTCTGGAAAATACTCATAAATATTTGTGCATCCAACATAAATCGGAAGAGTAAAACTTAATAGACAATCAGCGAGTTTTTCTGACCAGTAATATGGCCCCTGATGATTTTCTAGTACGATAGAATACTTATAAGGAGCGAGGGCATCCCATTTATCTGAAATAGATTTAAAACCCCATCCAAATAAGTCAAAATCCATCTGCTTTTGCAATTCCTGAATTATCTCTAATCGCCTTCTATGCCCAGAGAACCAAATATTTTTGCTCGATATGCAAGAAACATTTTTAATTTTTTCGGGAATCTCAGTATTCCGCAGTTGATCATAGGTCTTGTTAACAAACCAAGGAAGTGCTGGAGGTGCCATAAAATACTTCTTAGAGTTCAAATTTGTATCTTGGCAATATACTCGCCTAAACTCTTTTTGACCTCTATGTAAAGGCTTGAACACCTCATTAGGTGGCTCTTGAATGACAGCCCAAATATTTTCAGGAGGAACTGATATTTGAATATTCTTTCGAGTTCTATTAAAAACGATTAAGTAGTCGAATTTTTCATTAGTGTCGAAGCTAAACTCATATCCGTTCCAAAGACCTTGGGAGCCTGGAGTTTGACGAAATAAGTCAAGCTTGTAATCCCAATTTTTAACTAGGCATACTTTTTTCATTTTCAATTCGGAATAATAAATGATCAGGACAGTTAATGTCTAGATGCCGTAATACAGCATCTACTTAAAGAGTGAATCTTATTAAAATCAAATTCTATAGGTTTAGACTTTGTACTTAAGAGTTAAAGGATTGGAATAACAATTTTTTTTGATTCCTGAATCCTAAAATCTTAGCTACCTTTGTAGGCTCACATTAATCTGCCATAACAACCTTTTATGACTTGTAAAACCCTTAAAGCAAACATATTCTATCGATTTCAAGATTCAAGCCTGCTTCTAAGCAGAACGGCAGTTTATGATGTCTCAAAAAACCTGGGGCTGAAAATCCTCAGGCACATCTAGTTCAAACACTTCATCATGAATGCGGGCAACATAAAGCCCTTCGCGGAGCGCCTGAACTCTCAGCGCTTCGGATAAATCAACTGCGGCTAAAATACCGTAGAGCGCTTTATCTCCATGTTCAGGGAAGAAGTCACGAAAGCGCTCTAGCAACGCCTTAAGCTGAGTAATGGATTCCTGTCGGGGGTGACTTTTCACCTCCACCACGTAGGCGGCGTTAGTGGAACCATTGGCGTAGGCCAAAACATCAATTTCAAGGTGTTGGCCATCTTTGCTAACCCGCACGCTGGGGCTAATCACCTCCATGCCGAAGCGATCGCGCAAAATGGCTTCCATTGAAGGCAGTGCCAGACCCTCCGTAAAGCTGCCAAACTTGGCTCCCAGCCCACCAATTTGCTTGCCTAATTCCTTGAGCTGTCGATCGGTTTCTTTAAATTTGCGGTCGGTTTCTTTAAATTTGCGGTCGGTTTCCTGAAACTTCCGGTCGGTTTCCTGAAACCTGCGGTCGGTTTCTTTGAACTGGCGGTCGGTTTCCTGAAACTGGCGGTTGGTTTCCTGAAACAACCGCAAAATATCATCATAGGTAGGCTGGGCATTAGCCATGACAAGCTCAAATTAAGCTAATGGTCAATGTGTACTATAACATTTTCTTTGGTTATCTTCTAAGTTCCTACAACTTCGAGCAGTTCAAGGCTTGAAGCTGTTGGCCTAGCTGGGCTAATCCAACCCGGCTGCTAGGGGTGGGGATGAGGCCGGTCAGCCACTCAGGCCGCTGTAACAACTCTCTAATAGCCTGGGCGATCGCATCGCCACTCACGGTTTCTAAAACCAGCCCATTCACCCCTGGCTTAACCACCTCTCCGCAATACTGCGAGGCAATAATTGGCAACTGCCAGGCCTGGGCTTCTAGCTGAGTCAGCCCAAACCCATCGGACAGAGTGGGGAACAAAAACACATCCGCCTGTTGGTAATATTCCTGGGTTTGGCTGCGGGGTACCGGCCCTACCCAGCGCACCTGGGGGTGGTGCCGTAAGGGAGCCGGAATATCAATATCCAGGGGGCCAACAAACCAGAACTCAACCGGCTCGCCAGTCAGCCGGTTAACGGCATCCAGGCAGGCGGCGATGCCTTTGCGCAGGTTCACTAACCCCAAAAACAGCATCCGTAAAGGGCGATCCTGGTTAAAGGCCCTGGGGTAAGTGCGGGTAAAGCTAACGGCGATGGTGGGTGGCTGGTAAACCAGAGGCACCACCTGGATTTTACCTGGGTCAACCCCGGC
Organism: Leptolyngbyaceae cyanobacterium SM2_5_2; assembly: GCA_012031045.1. GTDB lineage: Bacteria > Cyanobacteriota > Cyanobacteriia > Phormidesmidales > Phormidesmidaceae > Nodosilinea. The sequence continues at coordinate 3,120 of JAAUUR010000106.1, read as the reverse complement.
CTTTTCTAGCAGGGTTTTAGACCAGGCCGAGTTCACCACAATCTGGTCGGCCTGGTCACACTCTTGCTGCCAAATCGCCCAATAGCTGGAGGGCACAGGTCGCCAGTGAGGGGCTAAGTCAGGGTGCCGCTGGTGTTCGGCGGCGACAAGTTTTCCTCCATCACGCCTGGGTCAATTTGTCCTAATACAGTGCGCCAACCTCGCTGCCTGGCATAGCGCAGCAGCTCTAAGGCGGCATAGCTATAGGTAAATAAAATAGGAGTCGGGTCGCCCTCAACGGGTAAAGTCTCCAGGGTTTGGATAGCCTGTCGTTGAAACCAGTAGTTGCGGGCCATCATCCGGGGCCAGGCGGCGGTTTTTTGTAATCGCTGCTGCAGCTCAAACCGGGTTAGCCTCAGGGTAAAAGCGGTAACCGGGGCGGCCTCTAGGTCGGGATGATAGCGATCGCACAAGCTCCGCAGGGGCTGCCCCGGTACCCGGTTCAACGCTGACTGGGGCGGTACCCAGGCATCGGTAATGAGCTGGGCCAGGTGACCCGCCTGGTGCAGGGCACGAGGAATGGCATAGTGTTCGCGGGCACCTAGCTGGCAGCAAATCCAGGACGATTGATCAGTCATAACGGTAGGACGTGGAATCTCCTTTAGAGAGCTTTTTCGGCCTGTTTGCGCAGGCTGAGAAAGCGCCTGAGCGTTTGTTTGGAGACAGTTGCACGGGCTTGATGGTGCTGCCCGATAGATTCAGGAATAGATTGGATGCCCTGCCACACCCCCGACCGTCTGCCGTGACGCCACAGCCATAGAATGCGGCTACTGACCTGACCCACCCCCACCCACCAGTAGCTGGGAGGATACCGCAGGTAGGCCAGTAGGGCCTGGTTAGCGATGCTGGCGGCGGTAATTTTGGGGTTGCTGTGGTGCTCTAGACGGGTGTCGTGAAACACTCGCAACCAGGGGGTTATAAGCACGCCCCAGCCCTGGTCATACAGCCGCAGGGATACATCTACCTCTTCCATGCCGTAGGCCACGGGCAGTTCAACGTAGCCCTGGGTCGCCAAAAAAACCGAGCGACGATAGGCGCAGCCGCAGCCCACAAAGGCGTGTTCCCAGGTGGCTGTGAGCGGGTCGGGCTGGATGGGTTCGTCCTGGTGGTAAATGGCGGCTCCAATGACGGCGGCTTTTGGAAAGCGGTCAAACAGCTGAAGCAGGCGGGCAAAGTAGTCGGGGTCAATGGGGTAAGAGTCGTCGTCGAAGCTAGCGACGATGTTGTGCTTAGCCAGAGCAATGGCCCGGTTGCGGCCACCCCCAGGGCCGACCCGACGGTCGCTTTTGAGGATGACAAGCTCAGCGTTGCCCTGGCTAGCGAGTACGGTCTCTGTTTGGTTGTCGCCCCCATCAATGTGAACGATGATTTCGGCAGGACGGGGGTTACAGGACTGAATTTTGGCCAGCGCTTGTAGGAGATCCTGGGGCCGGTTGTAGGTGGGAATCGCTACGCTGATGGGGCAGGTTTGCATGGGGGTTGGGGCTTTGCTAAATAGAGGAACCACTACGGTAAGCAATAGACAAAACCTGAACGCCGGGTGGCTAGAACCACGCCTACATAATCAAAGTCAGCCTGTGCCGACGGCCCGACGCACTCACGAACCCGCGCAGGCAGGTTTTGCCTGTGTGGGAGAGGCTGCTAGCCTTTAGCTTTGAGAGTTTTGTCAGTCAACCCAAGTCTTAACTGCTGGATTCTGGCTTTTGAGGGATTAGCAACCGGCGTTGAATTTACCCCAAACAGTCTTGGCAGTACTAACCTGGTTACAGTTGGTCTGGATCAAGTCCCAGGTCACGAAGCTTCTGAGCTAACAGGTCTGCCCGCTGTAGAGCCATATCCCTCTCGTACTCCAACTCTTGACGGCTGGGCAATACCAAACCTGTTTGAGGATCAAAAAATCGCAGTTCCTTCACCAAAGAAGTAGGAGCAGGAACCAACTGTCTGGGAATCTGGAGCTGTAGATCTAAACCCAACACCGAGCTATGAAGATAGGCCATCCCTTCACTATTAGTTTGCAACGGTAAGGGTTGATAGGCTGAATCTACCAACCGCGACCCCTTGATCTGAGATTTTAGATAGTCTGCTGTGGGATCATACTGAAAATACTCTTGAACTCCCAACGATTCGTATAGGGAAGGCTTACTGACCTCATCGTTGGTGCGAGTGGTCATCGAGGTAATTTCTAAAATGAAGGAGGGCAACTTGCCACCTTCTTGCCAGGTCTCATAACTGCGGCGCTTCCGATTAGCTACCCCAAAAATAACGAACACATCGGGCGAAATAACGGCTTTGGGGTTTCCTTCTTCATAGTAAAGAAACAAGTTGCCAGAAACGTAAACATTGCGGCGGCTCTCAAAATGACGTTTAAGGGCTTCAATGCAGTAAATTAAGGTATCTCGAGTAACGTCACTTTCGGTCATCGGCAACCCGTCTGATTCTGGGTAAGTAGGGGAAATAGACAGGGATTGAATGTCGGTCATAATTAGCATTCCCGATGTGACCCAGGGATGGCTCTATTTTATCGCGCCTAGTAGCTCACTCAGAAGTCCTCATGGGTTGGGTGCAAATGACTCTAGCAGGCACTCCAACTGCTGTGGCCCCAGCGGGAATATCTTTAGTGACAACGCTGCCCGCCCCAACTATGGCCCCTTCACCAATGGTGACGCCTTTGAGGACGGTAACGTTGGCTCCTAGCCAGGCGCGATCGCAAATTTTTGTGGGAAGGAAAGAACTGATTGAAGTAGTGAATGGCTCAATAACCATTGGTGATCGAACTGTTTTGGCGATTCCTGATCCGCATATTGAACGCTGGATGATGGTGGATCAGCGTGCTTTTAAAGAGGTATTTAAGCGAGGGTGCGATGCTTTACCTAGGATAAAATGTAAGAAGAATGAGTACAAAGAGTTGCTATTGAAGCAGATTCGCAGCGCTGATATAGAGCCGATTTTTGGCGGAATGGAGTACGCCGAGGATATCGCCAACTCACTGGACCTGCACCATTGCGGGGATTCGGAACCTTCATTAGGTGACTTTTTGAAGGATTTGCGAGGGTTGCTTTCGAAGCTTCGAGATGACAAGAG
>JAAUUR010000105.1 GCA_012031045.1 Leptolyngbyaceae cyanobacterium SM2_5_2 | reverse complement strand
ACCACCGGCGCTAGAAGCCAATTCAGCCCAATTTGACCGGGCCTCTATAGCAGTAATGGTGTCCCATTGGCTACTGCCTGAATCGGCGCTGGTGGAGTGCCACCAAGACTCAACCCTGGCCGTACGCCCTACCGAGGATCCAGTACTGAAGCGAACGGTGGTGCTGGTCACGACTCGAGATCGGCTCGGTATTCCCCCAATTCGTCGCTTTTATGACTTGGTGCAGGGAGTCTCGGCCACTGTTTTGCAATCTGTCAAGCTTACAGAAGCGGCTATGGTGCAACGCTAACCGGGGACTAGTCAGAGTAGGGATGTCCAGTAAAAACAACTCGGTAGACTAGCCACTCTGTAGGATGACATAACAATGGAGCGAAATCGCCAAGGGATAGGGATTACGATGAGCTATGAATTTCGAGAACTGCTGAGAAAAGTGGGCAGCGGTAGCCATACCTCCAAGCCCTTGACCCGCGCTGAGGCCGAGGCCGCAACCCGCATGATGCTGACCCAGGTAGCTACCCCGGCCCAAATTGGCGCCTTCATGATTGCCCACCGCATTAAGCGCCCCACCGCCGACGAGCTAGCGGGTACCCTGGATGCCTACTACGCACTAGGGCCAACCCTACCCGCCATTGCCGCTCAGCAGCCTACCCTGGTGCTGAGCGGTCCCTACGATGGCCGCTCCAGAACCGCCCCGGTTACCCCAGTCACGGCCCTGGTGCTGGCGGCAGCCGGGGTATCTGTGGTGCTGCACGGGGGCGATCGCATGCCCACGAAGGAAGGTATTCCGCTAGTTGAGCTATGGAGCCAGATGGGGGTCGATTTCAGCGCCCTTTCCCTGGCCCAGAGCCACGCCCTGCTTAACGAAACTGGCCTGGGGTTTGTTTACCTACCCCAACATTTTCCGGCGGCCCATGGGCTGGTGCCCTACCGCGACCAAATTGGCAAGCGGCCTCCCTTTGCCACCGTGGAACTCATGTGGTCGCCCTACGCTGGCCCCCACACCCTGGTCATGGGGTTTGTTCATCCCCCCACGGAAGAACTTGCCCAGGCTACCTTTGCCCTGCGGGGAACGATGGACTGGATAGCCGTTAAAGGTCTGGAAGGCAGTTGTGACTTGGCCCGTAGCCGAACAGCCATTATTGGCGTCAGCCGTCAAGGGCAGTTTGAGCGCCTGCTGCTGCACCCCCGCGACTACGGCTTTGAGGGTGAGGATGTTGAACTGGGTAGTGAGGCCACCCTAGGCACTCGGCTTCTGGAGGTACTGGCTGGGCAACCCACCGAGCTCATGCGAACAGCCCTATGGAATGCCGGCTTCTACCTCTGGCAAAGCCGTGCGGCAGCTTCCTTAGAAACCGGGTTTTCCCTAGCCCAGGACATACTATCCAGTGGCAAAGCGTTAGCCAAACTGGAAGAGTTGCGTCAGAGCACAGCGCAACCCAACTCGCCCCTTGTTTACAGCTACTGCCCGGCTAGCTAGGAGGGCGGAGGGGCGAAGCTCAGGGCAGGGTAAGTCTTGGGACAGGTTCGTCGGCTTCTCCTGGGGAGGGGAAACCATCTCAGCTTGCCAAGTTTTTGTTACAAAGCTGCAATATTTGTTTACATTATGTTACATTTATTCTAGCAATGTTAAGGAAACCCCAATGACTACAAGCGGATATACCGTTGAAGATGGCAACCGCCTCAATAACTACGCCATTGAGCCCAAGGTGTACGTTGACGACACTCAGCGCTTTGGCTTTAACGCCTATGCTGAAAAACTCAACGGTCGCTTGGCGATGATTGGCTTTGTCTCGGCCCTTCTGTTTGAAGCGCTAACCGGCCAAGGCATCATCACCTGGTTGACCCATTTGTAATAGATTGGCACAGCTTTTTTAGTCCAGCTTCAGCGCAGCCAGGAGGAAATCTATGAGAAGTGATTTTGACTATTCCAGCCAGGGTTTGTTTGGCCCAGTTGTGTTTCGGCCTGGTTTTAACCAGGCTGAAGTGATCAACGCGAATCAGGCTTGGTCGTTGTTCTTTACCGCTGGTAAAGAGGATAAAATGCTGGGCACCAGTCCTGAATCGGGCCGTTTGTTTAATAATCTTTTGATTGCGGTTGGCATTGTTGGGGTAGTGGGCGCATCCATTTTTACGGCCAGCCCTCTGTAGGGTTCACCCTTTCAAGGTCAATGATAGCAATGGTTTCTTCTAGCCCTGGCGCTTTGGCCAGGGCTTTTTTGTGATACCCCATGTCTTCAACATGAGATGACAAATCACAACTATGCAAAGCTCCTCCTCCAAGCTTGGGAAAGGGGTTTCGGGTCAAGGTAAGTGTAGTGGTTTATTAGAGAATTGGTATTATGCAACCGTTAAGTTCCTGCTCCCTTACTCCAGGGTTTAAATTAGGATTAACCGTTGTTCCACCCGTTGCCGCCATGAGCCTCAAAACCCGCATTAGTGATGACATCAAAACCGCCATGAAGGCCAAAGATAAGCTGCGGCTTGAAACCGTACGCAGTATCAAGAAGGTCATTCTCGAAAAAGAAACCCTGGTGCGGCCCTCTGGGCAGGAGGAATTAACAGAAGCCCAGGAACTCGAAGTTTTAACCCAACTGGCCAAGCAGCGCAAGGATGCGATCGAGCAGTATCAGAAGGCTGGTCGAGAAGACCTGGCCGGCAAAGAGGCCGAAGAACTGGCGATTATCGAAGAATATCTGCCTCAGCAGCTTACCGATGCCGAAATTGAAGCAGTGATTGAGGATTTGATCGCCCAAACCGGTGCCAGCACGGCCAAAGATATGGGTAAGGTGATGGGGCCAGCCATGCAGCAGCTCAAGGGTCGGGCTGATGGCGCTAAGGTGCAGGCATTGGTAAAAGCTAAACTGGCCGGTTAATGGCGGCTTTGAGAGATAGTCGTAGCCCTGTCGAGTTTCTGGCAGACTTAGGTTAATTCAGAGCTGAAAAGAATGGGATATCATCCAACCGGCAGCCCTGAGTCGTACTACTGATAGAGCCTGATGTCTCCATTCAAAGCGCCAGATGCCCAAGACCCTGGTACCGAAAGCGACCAAGACCTGGTGGCCCGGTTGTGGTCTGGCCAAACGGATGCCCTAGCTATTCTCTATGATCGCTATGCTCAAATGGTATATACCCTGGCTTTTAGAATGCTGTCTAACCCTGCGGAGGCCGAAGATCTAACCCAGGAGGTCTTCGTTAGTTTTTGGCAGCGGCGGCAGTATGACCCTAACCGGGGTAGCGTGGGTAGCTTCTTGGCCACCTACACCCGCTCACGGGCGCTTGATCGGCTGCGGGTGAGCGGCGGGCGGGTAGCTATTCTACAGCGGTTTCAGCGGTTAACCTTGGCTTCATCCAGTATGCAGACACCGCTAGATCAGGCTACCCGTGCCGAGCAGCAGCAGCAGCTTCGGGATGCCCTAGCCCAGCTCCCTGCAACGGAGCGCCAGGTGCTAGAAATTGCCTATTTCGAGGGGCTGAGCCAGACTCAAATTGCCGAAAAATTGGGCATTCCCCTGGGCACCGTTAAATCTCGTTCGCGTCAGGGGCTGCTCCGTCTGCGCGATCTGCTCCAACCACCCGACCAGTAAAGCGCCTTATCTACCCCTAAAGTCACTCGTTTTCTACCATGCCTTCGACCTCTCTTCCAAATAATTGGCGTCTATTGCTGGCCGGGTACGTACTTGACGACCTGACCCCAGAGGAAACCGCTCAGGTCGAGCAGTGGCTGGTTGACCATCCTGAAACAGTGGTTGAACTGGAGACATTACAAGCAACCTGGGACAGCTGGCCAGAAAGCTTACCACCCCAACCCTTGCCGCATTACCTGCGCCACCAGGTAATGGCCGCCGTAGAAGCCACATCAGAAGCCACGTCAGCGGTGCCCCAGCCCTCCCCAACGGAGACTCCCCCTGTTTCCTTAGCAGGGCTATCCTCACCTCGGGCACACCCTGCAGCGGAGCCGCGGTTTACCCCCCGTCGTTTTCCCTGGGGTAAGGTGGGTCTGGGATTAGGCTGGGCCGCTACGGCCCTGGCGCTTATGACCGTAAGGCAAGAAAATCAACGCTTACGGCTAGCTCTACGGCAAAATGAGGCGCTTGTGGCTAGTTTCAGCCAGCCCGGTAATCCCCTCTTTACCCTGGCAGGTGCCGAGGCCGAACCCCAGGCCAGCGGTCGTCTTTTGGTAAATCCTGGGACCCAAACGGCACTCATCATTACCGCCGATTTGCCCCCCCTGGAGGCCGACCAGGTCTACCGATTGTGGGCGGTGGCAGCGCGTGATCCCATCTTTTGCGGCCAGTTTAACCCCGATACCAGCGAGGCTACCACGGAGTTGGCCTTACCCGATCGCGCCTGTAGCACCGGTAACGTGCAAATGCTGGTAACGGCAGAACGGGCCGCCGATCCGCCGGTACCAGCCGGTTCCCTGGTGCTGCAAAGCCAGTCCTAGGACTAGCCCCCAGCGGGGATGCAAGCTGGGGGGAAGATCTGACACAATACTATCCAGAACAAGTTTTTCTACAGCTAGACCAAAAGCATGGATGTTACAGCGGCCCTACCAACTTTTTCATCACACTGCGCGAGGGGGTGGAAGCCGCCCTGGTGGTGGGTATTGTGCTGGCCTGCCTGGCTAAGGCCAATCGCCAGGCGCTGAACACCTGGGTATATCTGGGGATAGTGGCAGGGCTCATCGGTAGCGTGATGTTGGGCATTGCCCTGGGGTCAGGGCTGCAGCAGATTCAACAGGTCTTGCCCAATGCTCAAACCATTGTTAAACCCCTGCTGAATGTACTGTTTGGGGCGGTCGCCATCCTCATGCTGAGCTGGATGCTGCTGTGGATGACCCGCCAATCCCGCAGTCTGAAAGGGGAAATTGAAGGCACGGTGCATTCAGCTCTGCAAGATAGCCAAACGGCTGGCTGGAGCCTGTTTAGCCTGGTCTGCATCGCCGTGCTGCGTGAAGGTTTTGAAACCGTCCTATTTGTCTTCACCAATGTAGAGGCTAGCACTGCGGCCATTGCTGGTGCCGTCGCTGGTTTGTCAGGCGCGGCGCTCATTGGTCTAGCGCTGTTTCGCTGGGGGGTGCGCATTAACTTAAAGCAGTTTTTTCAGGTTATGGGGGTGCTGCTATTGCTAATTGTGGGCGGGTTAGTGGTATCGGTCTTTAAGAATTTGGATGCGGCGCTAGGCGTTATCAGTCGGCTCGATGGTCAGACAGTCAATCCCTGTTTTTCCCAAGCTTCCTGCATCCTGGGACCGCTAGTATGGGATGCCAGCGGCGTACTGCCCGAGCGCCAGTTTCCTGGCATTTTACTAAAAACATTGCTGGGCTACCGAGATCATCTCTACCTGGTGCAGCTGTTAGCCTACCTAGGCTTCTTAGTTATGGTAGGTGGTCGCTATTTCCAGAGCTTGAACTCCGCCCCGCCCCAATCGGCTAAGCGCGCGGCCAGTCAACCTTAAAGCGCTACAGGGAACATTCAAGTAGGTTCGTGCAATTAAATAGAAAATGCAGGTGGGGGTGGAGGGGGTTTCACCCTCTGCCTGGGGGCGCAGCCCCCAAACTCCCTGCTTATAATCTATTTAGACACGGCTACTTACCGGTTGGGGAAAGAGCCAGGCGCCTGGAATTCGCGGTGATAAAATCGAAGGCCACTGACGACAAGTTGCTGCACCGGAACGCCGTAAGCTGGTCAGTTAGTGGCTAAAGTAATATGTACGACTGTATTGTGGTTGGGGCTGGCCCTGCTGGTGCGTCTACCGCCTACCATCTGGCTAAGCAGGGGCATCGGGTGCTGGTGCTAGAAAAATTCCGCCTACCTCGCTATAAACCTTGCAGTGGGGCCGTTTCGCCCAGCGTAGCAGAATATTTTGATTTTGACTTTACCCCTGCCATTGACGAGCAACGGCGGCGGGTACGCTATACCTATAAGCTAGAAGACCCCATTGAGGCCGAGCTCACGACCACCGACCCAATTTGGATCGTGCAGCGGGACGTTTTCGATCATTTTTTAGTGCAGCAGGCTCAGGCCCAAGGGGCCGAAGTCAAGGACGAGATACCGGTAACGGGGATTGAGTCTAAGGGCGATCGCTGGCAGGTCATTACTCCCTTGGGTGCCTTAGAGGCCGCTTACTTGGTCGCCGCCGATGGGGCCACCGGGCCAATGGCGGGCTGGTTAGGCTTCCCCGATATCCCATTACGATTAGCCAGCCTCTTGGACATACCCACGCCTACCCCAATAGCCGCAGATTGCCCCCTCAGCTTTGAGTTTGGCCTGGTGAAGCAGGGTTGCCTGTGGAGCTTCCCCAAACGGCAAGGCTACTCCCTTGGGGCCGCCACGTTTCTCGGCAAACCTGCCGCCGACTACCAAACACCGCTTACCTGCTACAGTCAGTTTCTTGGCCTAGAATTCCACCAGGGCACCCTTCACACCCACCCGCTCAAGCTTTGGGACGGCTACCATCCCCTCCATACCCACCGGGCTGTACTGGTAGGAGAGGCTGCCGCCATTGTCGATCCGCTCAGTTCAGAGGGTATTCGCCCGGCTATGGTGAGTGGGATAAAAGCTGCCGCTGCCATCCACGCGGCCCTGGCCGGTGATCCGGAGGCCCTAGCCAGTTACACCACAATCATGCACGAGACCTGGGGAGCCGATATGCAATGGGCCAAGCGCATTTCTGCCCTCTTCTTTCGAGTGCCGGGGCTAGGCTACAAGGTTGGAATTAAACGGCCAACCGCCACCCAGCGCCTGGGGCAAATTTTAGCTGGCGAGTTGCAGTACGTCGACATTGCCGGTCGGGTTATGAAGCGGCTAAGTGGGGGGCTCTTGGGTGGGTAGCGACGGAGTGCTGAACTTAACCAGTAAGGAAGTAGTGGCAGAGACCTTAACGGAACGGATTAAAGCATTGGGCCAGCTTTTGATTCAGCTCACGTCCCTTGAAGCAAAGATAGGCGACATATAGGTCATTATTTCATATGCCTGGAATTATCGGCAGAGTCTAGATCGAGTATCGTTTTTGGTGCAGCAGTTGACTCGACTGCAAGATATTGGAAATAGACTATGGCGCATGAAAGCCAACCGTGAAGCGATGCACTGAAGCCAGGCCACCAAAACTCCAGTGGACGTTTCCGACCCATGCCACAATAGATGAAGTGGTCTTAATTCCGCCTGTGAGCGGAGGCTGGCTAGTACAAGTAGCCTGTGTTGAGACAGTACCTTAAGAAAATTTCACACTCAGCCAAATCCGCCTGAGCCGGGTGATTGCCAAGACTGAGGCGAACTGAGGCTTTGGGGAGAGCCGCTGTACTCCGGACATTTCTCAACCTGTAGCGTAATTTAGATTATATCGCCTCTACATGTAGCGTCTGCGCTGGAGCGTTACGGTTATGGACTGGTTTCCTCGTCGCCATGTGGTTGTTTTAGCCCGCAGCAGTTTGGGTCGGCTGGCCTATCTCGAAAAGACTGGCATTGTTGTGCCACATCGAATCGGGCTACCCCAGCGGCCCGAAGTAGTCTACAGTTGGGAGCAAATTTTAGAAATTCGGGCGATTAGTCGGCTGCGGCAGCACTTGTCCTTCCAGACGATTCGCAAGATTATTGACTATTTTGAGGATCACGGCTTTGGTCGTTGCCTGCACGATAAGCAACTGCTGATTACCCACAACAGCGTTAGCTGGATTCGGGCCATGCCTGCCGCCAGACCCCAAATTATTCAGCTAACCAGCAAAACTAGCAGCTCAATGGGGCAGTATTTGCTCACGCCGCTTGATCCGAATGAACTGGTCGAACCAGCTACCTTTTACCCATTGTTTGAGGGTAATCTCGCTGAGGTGGTGGATCTGGACGCCTTTCGCCAAAAAATTCGGTCTCGGTAAAACCTGGGTGAGTCTGGAGGGCATTCTAGGGCTGTGGCCCTGGTGGGCCGATCAGGTTCCTTTCATTACGCACTCCCATGGCCCAGGATTTTTCTCCGGCATCAGCGTTTTCCCCAGAGGTAGAAAACCCGCCAGCCTCGTCAGTGCCTGCCCTAGACCCAGGTAACGGGTCGCCAGACCAGGCCCAACCCCTGCCCCTGCTACGACGCATCAAGCTAAAACTGGCTGGAGCCCTACCGGATACCGCTCCGCTAGATTTTTCCGTCGTCATCTGCACCTACAACGGTGAGCATCGCCTGCCCGACGTGTTGAAAGGCTTGCTGTGGCAACTGAGCAGCCAATCGCTAGCCTGGGAGGTGATTGTGGTAGACAACAACAGCACCGATGGCACCGCCGCTGTAGTCGAAGCCCTACGCGCCGAGTGGCCCCGCGACGTGCCTCTGCGCTATGCCTTTGAACCGGCCCAGGGAGCCAGCTATGCCCGTCAGCACGCCATTCGCATTGCGCACAGCCCCCTGGTGGGCTTTCTGGATGATGACAACATCCCGGCCATGCTTTGGGTAGCCAAGGCTCACCAGTTTGGCCAGCGGCATCCCCAGGCTGGGGTCTACGGCAGCCGCATTCAGGGCGATTTTGAAGATAGCCCACCCTCTCATTTCGAGCGCATTGCGGCGTTGTTGGCGCTAACGGAACGCGGGTCTGACCCCTTACTCTACGACCCCCGGCGCAAGGTTCTCCCCCCCGGTGCAGGCATGGTGGTGCGGCGGCAAGCGTGGGTAGAAACGGTGCCCAACACCCTCTCCCTGGCCGATAGAATTGGGGGCAGGGCCGCTGGAGAAGACCTGGAAGTGGTGCTCTACATTCAACGCTGGGGCTGGGAAGTGTGGTACAACCCGGCCATGCGAGTTAGCCACAAAATACCGGCTCATCGCCTCCAGCACGACTATTTAATTCGGCTTTGTCGAGGGATTGGCCTCAGTCGCCATCGTACCCGCATGCTGAGCTTTCCGGCTTGGCAACGGCCTTTGGTCACACCGCTGTATATGCTCAACGATGGGCGCAAACTGGTGAGGCATCTGCTGCAACACCGGCACAGGGTGGTAACCGATACCGTGACCGCCTGCGAAATGACCCTTTACCTGTATAGCCTGCTCAGCCCCTTCTACATTGGGATGAGAATGCTGTTAGCCAGCTACAGTTCTACTCGCTGCCATTAGGCTCGGCCTGAGGCTCCGCTACCCGCGACTTCAACAGGGCATTTCTATCGATGCAGTTTTCAGCATCGTAGTTGACTTTAACCATGGCTTGATAAATCTGACCGATTCCCAAGGGCAGTTCAGCCTCAACTAGCTTGGTTTGCAGAATTTGTTCGGCTTCCTGGTTCAGAAAGACATAGCCGGTACTTTTCAACACCGCTGTAGAAAGCTCCACGGTGTTGGCTTCTTCCCCAGGCAGTACCACCAGCCCTAGTAGGCCATCGGTAGGCTCTGGAGCCAGACAAATGCGCAAGTTGTAGGGCACCTCAACGCTCAGAGGCTCGGCCATCTCGGTAGCGGGTTGGCCAAGCTGTTCTTCTATAGCCTCAAGCCAGGCGGCTTTGGCTGTTTCAGCTTCAGCTAAGGTGGTCAGCTCAGGGCTATACTCCACCCGCGCAATCAGATCTTGGGAACGAGTGGCTGGGGTAGTCTGGCCAGAATTAGCGTTACCGGGCTCAGGGCTATTCTCAGCGGGTTGCGAATTGTCCGGGGATAGAGCCAGGTCCTCTGCTGAAGGCTGGTCGGATGGCTTAACGTCACCACTGGTCGGGGTAGAGGCCCGATTATCGGGGGTTTCCTGGCGATCAGGAGGGGTTGATGGATTGCCTGCAGGGGGAGATTGGGCTGCTCCAGGGTTGCGCGGTGCAACAGGAATGACAATGCGCCGTCCTAGGGACGAAGGAAACGGACTGACACTCAGGGGTGGTGAGCCAAAGGACGGGCTAGATGATGATACCTTGGGCAGGGAGCTGAACCCTGACCCAGGATTAAGGGGCAGACTGCTAACGCTATCGCCGGAGGGCGGAAATAGCTCAAAAATGTCGCCATTGTCCCCAGGCAGCAGGGAGTAAGCTGAACTAGAAAAGTCTGGAAGACGGCTTTGCTCTTCGGGGCTCAGCTCAATTAGCGGTACCCGTCGGGCAGTCTGGTCTAGAGCTTCACCGCCCGTGGCTACCCCCTGCAGGCTTGAAAAAGACGGCCCGCCGCAAACAACACGCCATGAAACCCCAGCGATAATATCACCGCTATCCACTGAGGCTGGCGCAACGTAGCGGGTAAGCCTTGCGCCCAGGTATTGTTTAGCTTGAGGTTCTTAACCGATTTCATACCCTACCGTCCTACTGCAAGTCATGGCGTCCCCAATGCTCGAGTTCCGGTGACTGACCCCCTATGGCATTAGTTCCTGCCCTAGCCTAGCGAATTTGGGCTAGACCGGATAACCATTAGCGAGAAATAGGGCAACCTTAGGTCGCCGTGGTGGCTGAGGTCGCAGTAAATTTCTTGATCGGGCTGGCTGGCCCGCACCACTACCCAGCTCTGGCCAACAGCCTTCTCCTGCAACAGCTCCCACACCTGGCGATAGACCGAGCTAACCTTCAGTAGTACGACGACATCCGCCCAGGCCAGGGTCTGTTCTAGCTCGGCCACGCTGTAAATGGCGGGTAATACCGCTAGTTTCTCAGCCTGTACGGTGAGGGAATCCCCAGCGCACTGACCGCCGCCATGGGCGAGCACACCCCTGGTATGCGCTGAATGTTGGCATCGGGATGAGCCGTAGCTAGCGCCTGGGCCAGGTAGGTAAACGTGCCATAAAAAACTTAAAATCACCCCTCGCAGGCAAACACCACATCCTGCCCCAGAACTAACCTGGCCCAGACCTGCTCAGCCGCCTGGCACCAGGCTTGCTGGAGTTGTTCTGGGTCAAACACATAGGGAAATTCTAGCGGTAGCGGCTGCTGCTGGGGTCGAAGGTGTTTAGCAATGATGGACTGGGCCAACCCCGGTAGCCCGTTGCGGCCCTTGGGGTAGGCAATGACATGGGCCTGGGTAAGGGCGTTAAGCGCCTTGACGGTAATCAGATCTGGATCGCCGGGGCCAACGCCAATGCCAGTCAGGGTACCGAGATCTTTACTTACCATCGCCGGATTACTCCGCTCAATCTACATCCGCTTCAGCAATTCATCGTACTCGTTATGGGTACCAATCCAGTACCAATAAATATGGTCAGATTCCAGCAAATCCAAAACACGATAATTGAGGCTGACACAGGCAGAATAAATCGGCTGCTTTTGACTAACTCGTTTAAACTGAAGACTCGGATGATAAGGATCTTCCTGTCAAAGGGCATAGGCTTTATTAGCTTGCTCTTGAACTGACACAGAAAGATCTTCTAAACAGTTTGCGAAATGACTTTGTGATACTTGATTTCATTTCCGCATTGGAAAACTTCATCAAGTGGAACGGTTTTACCGTCTGCGATCTCCTGACGTACCATTGCTGCCATCTGATCCCATTGATCATCTGTTGTAGCAGTGAAGCGAGTCTCCCATTTTTGTTCGTCTTGCAATTCTGCTAAAAATCGAGCCGCGATTGCATCTTGTTGATCAGGTGGGAGGTTTTGGATTTGGGCAATCACCTGTTGAAGCAATTCAGTCATGACTTTACGGTAGTAAGAACCAAGATTATACGCTTTACTAGCATGGGCAATAATAATCAGAAATTTCACAGCCTGTGCTGGTTAAAGTCGGCTCTTCCGGATCTGTGGTTAAAACTGTATTTGATGATACATTTTGTTTTTCTTGCATTCGCTGAAAGCCTTGCTGTGCCTAGGTATTAGCTAGGTTTATCACCCTGGACCCGGAAGAGCCTTAAAGTCTTTTAAGTAATCATCATCTTCCGCCACGATGGTCAATGATCCAATGGCGCTACCAGGGTGTCGGGGCAGGCGTAGTGAATCTTTTTCTGCTATCAGCCGACCGATGACTTTTTTACCGGCTACGATTTGCAGTTCCTCGCCGGGGCTCAAATCGGCTAGTAATTCTAGTAAATGTTGCTGCACTTCTTGAGCAGTTACCTGGTTCATCAGAGCTTCCCTTTGTGGAACCATTGATGGTTTTATAGTACAAACGAATTAAGCCATTGCAAGTGGAGTATCCTCTTAAGCTGGGAGGGCTAAGAGCCTGGAATCTAGGAGCTAGAAGCCAGGAGTGGCGGTATGAATAGCTCCTAACTCCTAGCTACTAAATTCTTTCCCGGCACCTATCCCACCTCAGGTTGATACCCTGCCAGGGCAAGCTTACTAACTAGGAGGCGGCCACCTGCAAAGATGGCTCTACGGCACTGGCCAGCATCCGCAGCATGGTAGCGGTAGTGTCAAAATCAACGCAGGCGTCGGTGATGCTCTGGCCGTACTGCAACTCCCGCAGGTTTTTGGGAATAGGCTGGTTCCCGGCTTTGAGGTGGCTTTCAATCATCACACCCAGAATATGGCGAGAGCCGCTTTGCACCTGGGCGGCCACATCCTCCAGCACGGTCATCTGGCGGGTGTGGTCTTTGTTGGCGTTAGCGTGGCTGCAATCTACCATCATGCGAGGGTTGAGATTGAGCTTGGTCATTTCTTCGGCGGCTTTGGCGACGTGTTCCTGGCTAAAGTTGGGGCCATTTTTGCCGCCGCGCAGCACCAGGTGGCCATCGGGATTGCCCGTGGTGGTAACAATGCTGGCTAACCCGTGGTGGTTGATGCCCAAAAAGTGGTGCGGCTGGCTGGCGGCCAGCATGGCGTTCATAGCGGCTTGCAGGCTGCCATCGGTGCTGTTCTTAAAGCCAATCGGCATCGACAGGCCAGACGCCATTTCGCGGTGGGTTTGACTCTCGGTGGTGCGGGCACCGATGGCGGTCCAGGCGATCACATCAGCGATGTATTGGGGAGTCACCGGATCCAACAACTCTGTGGCCGCTGGCAATCCCAAATGGGCCAGGTCGAGCAGTAGCTTACGGGCCAACCGCAGGCCGGTGTTAATGTCGTAACTACCGTCCAGGTGGGGATCGTTGATTAGCCCTTTCCAGCCGACATTGGTGCGGGGTTTCTCAAAATACACCCGCATCAGAATCTCAAGCTGGCCGGATAGTTCATGGCGCAAATTCACTAGCTTTTGGCCATACTCGTAGGCGGCGTCGATATCATGCACCGAGCAGGGGGCCGACAATCACCAGCAGGCGGCGGTCTTCGTTGTAGAGAATGTGGCGGATGCGATCGCG
>JAAUUR010000104.1 GCA_012031045.1 Leptolyngbyaceae cyanobacterium SM2_5_2 | reverse complement strand
TTCCATAATAATCGACTTCAAGCACCTGATCGATCACATCGATCTCTGTGATGAACCCCCACGTCCCCATTCGAAATCTCCTTCTGGTGATTATTCCGCAGCTGCATCACCTTATCCCCCCTTGTGGAAGCGCCTCCCCATCCGGATCACCGGCTGTCCGCTGGGATTGAGCAGATGCTGCATCACCTGATTGAGATTCTCGGTTCCGATGATCCCCTTTTCATCGGGCAGAGGATTTGGATCTCCTTCAACTTGATCAAATGCCGAGAGCTCCTTGGTCACAAGGCTGATGAGCTTCTTCTGGATGCTCGCCCGCGACCGCGAGCGCCTCGCCGATGCCTACCGCCGCACTCTGCTCACACCACGCACCCAGGGCTTTCTCAAACTGCTAACTCGGCTCAGCTAGGAAAAAATCTCCCTGGCTCTGGCTGGCCAAACCACCCCAGGGCTACTCCGCCCGTTGCAGGGCCGAAATTTTGGGATCAATAATCTTCCGGCCCTGACCAGGAAAGTTAATCGCCAGACAGATCTTATTGCCCGCGCCAAAAATGTGGGTGACTTCGCCCGTGCCGTAGGATTTATGCACCACCACATCGCCCACAGTCCAGTCCAGCTCATGGGCACCACTGCCGGGTTTGGCGGCGGCTTCTCGCTGTTGGCGGGCTTCTCGGAGGGGGGTTGTCCACTTTTGGGGCAGGTTTGGGATGCTGTTGCAGGTAATCAGCTCGGTCGGCAGTTCGCCCAGGAATAGGGAAGGACTGGCCGGTTCACGGTTGCCATAGAGGCGGCGTTCGCGGGCGTGGGAGATAAACAAGCGCTCCTTGGCGCGGGTAATGCCCACGTAGCAGAGGCGGCGTTCTTCTTCGGTGGCGGCGGGGTCTTCCAGGGAGCGATGGTTGGGAAAGAGACCCTGCTCCAACCCCACCAGAAACACCACGGGAAATTCCAACCCCTTGGAGGAGTGCAGCGTCATCAGAGAAATAGCCTTGTTGCCTTCCTTGGCATCGTCCAAATCCGAGGCCAGGGAAGCATTAGCCAGGAAGGCCAGCAGGGAAGGATCGTCTACGTTTTCTTCTTCAAATTGCAGCACGGCGTTGTAAAGCTCCTGCACGTTGCTGAAGCGATCGTCGGCTTCGTCGGTGCCTTCGGCCTTAAGGACGGCCAGGTAGCCGCTGTCTTGCAGCACACCCTGGATGATCTCAGAACCCTTTTGCTCATCGAGCGCCTGCCGATATTTTTTGACTAACGCGGCAAACTCCAGCACCCCTTTAGCGGAGCGTCCAACCAGAGTTTTAACGGAGGTTTCATCACTGAGAATTTCCCACAGGGGGATGCCACCCAGGGTTTGGGTGGCCTGTTCGAGCTTATCCAGGGTGCTTTTGCCAACGCCGCGCCGGGGCACGTTGATCACCCGATTAATGCTGACGGTATCGGAGGGGTTGGCAATTACCCGCAGGTAGGCCAGCACGTCTTTAATTTCGCGGCGATCATAGAACCGCAGGCCACCCACCACCTGGTAGGGAATGCTGTAGCGGGTCAGCACTTCTTCAAAAGCGCGAGATTGGGCATTGGTGCGGTAGAGGACGGCAAAATGGCCCCAGTGCAGTTCAGGATGCTGGGTTTCCAAATTACGGATTTGGCTAACCACAAAGTCGGCCTCGGCGGTTTCGTCATCGGCCCGGTAGCAGTACACACTCTCGCCTTCGCCACGGGTAGGCCGCAGCACCTTATCAATACGTTCGGTGTTGTTTTCGATCAGGTGGTTGGCGACTTCTAAGATGTTTTTGGTAGAGCGGTAGTTTTCCTCTAGCTTTACCATCGTTTGGGTTTCGGCATCGGGTTGGCCGTCACCAAAGTCATCCTGAAAGTTCATCAAAATGGTAAAGTCCGCCGCACGGAAGGAATAAATTGAGTTATGCACCAGCACACCCTCAGCGATGTAGCTGTGACTACGATCAACCTCCAGGTCGTAGATAGCGCCGTCGTACTCCTCCTGCCAGACCTCGGTAATCTCCTGTTCTTCGAGTTGCCCGCCAACCTCCAGGAGCACCGCATCCCCGGATGTAAGTGAGATAGGGGCAAAAAGCTATACATTTCACCCTCAATTTGGGCGCGACGGCGAATTTCTAACCCCCCGGCAGTTGCAGCCGCCTTAACTATGGCCACCGCCTCAGAATAGGATGCCCTGGCCGTTTCATAGCGGTAGGTGCCCGGTAACTTACCGGGACGAATCGGATAGCCCGCTTTGGCGAAGTTAGCGGCGATATCGGCACGGTTGGAGGACCACTGAATCCGATGATCCGCCTTAGGGCGTACTCGCTCCTTACGGGTGTTGCCAAACATAGTCAGGTTGATGGTCTGACGACGCAGCCCATTCTGGGGGCGATAGTGGGGAAACTCCGGGTGCAGCCAGAGGTCCCGCATGAGGGCGTCGGCTTTGGCAAAGGTGTCCAGTTCAGAAAACAGCTTGAAGATTGTCTCGTCTGAGATACTGAGCTTACGCCCTACGCCGTGAAACACCATCGTGGGCAGCCCGTACTTAGCGGCAAAGTAAGCCTCGTAGTAGGCCGCATCTTCGTAGCTATCGGTGGCTTTGAGCACCCACAGCTTATCAGCGTTTTCCTGGGCGACCCGCACCTTAAAACCAATTTCCTTTTGCCGTAGTCGTTGGAGCGCTGCCCTGTGGTAATGCCAATGCGGTAGCCCCGGTCTTCCCGAAACATCAGGTAGACGTAGTAGCGATGCTGCAAAGGTACGATGCGAGCCATCAGAATGTGGTGAGGGGTGCCCCGCAGGATGCGATGGCCAGAGACCGGCCCCGATCTATCCCCGCCCGCACACACCACAGCGTTCCCGTAAATCGCCCCTGCTGAATATGGGTTATTTTGGCGGGGTAAAGCGCGGCTTGTCCTACTGTAGACAGCACCTCATCACCCACCTTGAGAGCCTGGATTGGTACGGTGCCCTGGGGAGTGAGAATCGCGGTGTCTGACGGCAAACATTGATCAGCATCTCCTACGACAAAAACAGAGCGATGATGCCAATTTTTATAGGTGGAAATCGCCTCACCATTGGTCGCCAGTAGGCGAATCAGCTCGTACTGGGTGCGGTTAGTATCTTGATATTCATCCACCAAAATATGACGAAAACGCTTGTGCCAGTAGGCCAAAACCTGTTCATTTTGCTGAAACAGGTACACGGGGGTCAGAATTAAATCATCAAAGTCCAGGGCGTTATTTTCGGCCAGGGCTTTTTGATAGTGGCGGTACACATCCGCAATAATGCGACCCCGATAGTTGGGCTGTTCTTGCTCCAGTTCATCGGGGGTGAGCTTTTGGTTTTTGGCATTACTAATGGCAAACCGCACCGATCGCGGGTTGAACTTCTTGTCATCCAAATTTAAGGTTTGGGTGACGATGGTTTTGACCACACTCTGGGCATCAGATTCGTCGAAAATTGAGAAGCTTTTAGTCCACTGATAGCCTGCCGGGTGCTGGTACTTTTCAATATCAAATCGCAAAATGCGGGCGCAAAGGGCGTGGAAGGTACCAATCCACAGGTATTTGGTGATGGTTTTATACACCTGAGATTTGAGCTTGGTCTGCTCGTACTCCGGCAGGCTCGACAACGACTTGCCATGGCGGGCCTGGGCCTCCTGCTCGGCAAACAGAACTTCGATGCGCTCCTTCATTTCCTTGGCGGCCTTGTTGGTAAAGGTGACCGCCAGAATGTTTTCCGGATCGGTTTTGTGGGTAAGCACCAGGTTGGCAATGCGGTAGGTCAGCGCCCGGGTTTTGCCCGACCCCGCCCCCGCTACCACCAGCAAGGGACCAGAGTAGTGCTCGACCGCTTGACGCTGGGCCGGATTGAGGGGGGCAAGAAAATCAGTCATGGAGGCCGCCGAGGGGTTGAACGCCTATTTAGTATGCCATTGGTCGGGGAGAGTGGGCGGTGGAGAAGTTCGGGGGATCGGGCTATTCTAGACCCAAACCAGGACACCTTTGCAGTCGTGCTCTACCGCCCTAAAATGGCGTTAACCGCCAGCGCTAGGCCAGGGATTGTAGAGGACTGCACCGTATCGCCAGGGGTATAAACGGCTTCCTCATAAAAGCCATCCACCCACGTCAGCACCAGCACCTGTGCTCGAATGGGGTCAACAACCCAGTACTCAGGAATACCTCGGGCACCGTATTCAGAGCGTTTGTAACGATAATCGCGATCTTCGGCTGCTTTACCAGGAGACACCACTTCCACCACCAATAGAGGGGATGGCATGGCCTGCCGAATGATGGAGCGGGGCTGATTTTCCAGGAGGGATACCAGGGCTTCGCTTAACACCATCAAATCAGGCAGGCGAATCGTGGCCTGTACCCCGGTGACTTCGATCTCCGTGTCTTTACAGCACAGCCGTTCTGGAGGAAGCAAGGCCATCAGAGCATTCAAGATTATGAGGGCAATACGGGAGTTCCTCCGGCTTTCCGGTGGCATGGCGTTTAGCTCTCCCGCCACCAGTTCATATTGGCGGTCTGTGCCATCGTCATAGGCAAGGTAGTCCTCTACAGTCAGATATTGGGGGGTGGTAACCATCAGGATTACTCCGGTTAAAGCCGAAAAGCACTGGGCCGTCTATGCGACTAGACCGTTTTGCCTATTCTAGTCGGCCCTTGGCAGGGCGGAGTCGGCGGCATGCAACTGGCTACCGATCGCCCTTAATCTGAAGCGTCTTCAGAATTTGCAAGACCTGGGCCAAGTCATCGCCTCGGTCAAAGAGAAGTTCATCGGAGAGGGCATAGCTTGGCGGGTAAGCCAGATTGAGCTTAATGAAACGAAAATTGCTGCCGTTCGTGACCAGACCATAGACCGGTGCTTCGCTATTGGGGCTAACCAGCATGTAGGCCAGCCATTGGGGAATGGCGTTAATCAACGAGAACTGGGCAGGCTTGGCTTCGATCACCAGTATCCAAAATCGCTCGTCGCAGACCAGCACATCAATTTTGCCGCGATATAGCATCCCTTGGTCTTCTACGGCTAGTTCAACACTGGCTTCGTCTTGTACCCGCAATTTACTTTGATAAAAGCCAGCCAGGTCAAGTAGGGGCGATAGCACCACCATTTTGACCAAATTTTCAGAAAGCTGCCCCCACTCCAACTGATACATGAAGTTTTGCCGAAGGTGGCTGAGGGTCGATCGCTCCAGGTCGGTGAGCCCAGGCTGGTCAACTTGCCACTCAGGGAAAAGGCCAGGCTGGCTCACCTTCACCAGGCCAAAGTCTTGATGGAGCCTGCGCAGGCTAATTTGAGCGGAGATTTGTTGGACTGGCATGGGGTGTGAAGTAGACGCGATCAGGGGCCGAATTGGATGGGACAAGGGGGGATTTATCGTCATCCGCGTGGGTGACCCACCTTGCCAAAAATTAGCGATGGTGCGATCGCCCCCACCCACGCCCTATCCAGGCTAAACAACCACGGCAAAGGAAAGTGGGCGGACTGTACGCGCCCAAGGGAGCATGCAAAAGCCCCAGGGATTGGAGCATCCCTGGGGCAGCATCGGCTGGGCCTGAGACAGGGCAGGGGTCAGCCCACGATGGCAAGGCTAGCTCCCACTTTGGTAGAGCCGCGCTTGGGGCGCTTGCGATCGGACTTTTTCTTGTAGCCGACGGCCTGGGCCTGGTCGCTATCCGAGCCAAACTGGCCCCGCACAGACTCTTTCATCGCCAGCACCGCGTTATGAAAGTCCCACTCGGCTTGCCGAGCCGCATCGGCGGCGGCTTTTTGGCGGGCGAGCATTTCGGTTTCCTGCTGCTGCTTTGCAACCATGGTGTCGTAGGAGCGCTGCAAGGCTTCGGGAGTTGCAGCCAGGCGTCCGGTAATGTAGTTATCAATGGTTCGCAGACCATTGAAGGAATCGATGTCGTGGCCAATGACGGCGGGCCGTAAACGGCGACTGGTATCAATAGTTGCCATAGGGTAAATACCTGATGGAAATAAAGGTTAATGGATGGGTTTGGCTAGCTGGGGCAATCCGTGATGGGGGCCGGATTACCCCAAGGGGCTAAAGGCTGGTTGCCTGGGTCTAGCATCAATATTACCCAGGCGGTGCCAAACCTTAACTATTACTTCAGATTTCTCTCGGCATCGGCGCCTCGGTAGTAAGGATGGGGAAGCTCTTTGCAGGGTAAAACCCATGGTTCAAGATCATCTAACGGAGACAACCATCTGGTATGGCAACGGAGTAGCTCAGCTCAGTTATTCAGAGTCAGAACGGCCAACCAAAGCCGAAAATTAATCGGAATAAGCCCATGGCGTCAGGAGATTAGCGACTACACTACGAAATTAGGCGACTCAATCACCGGTAACTTTTTCTGCCAAGGGTGTTATGGGCTCAAACACGTCTTCTGTAAAGAACCTTGTTAAACAAGACTCTCCGATTCCAGTTTTGCCTTATAGCCTGATTGTGGGGCAGGAAACGCTCAAGCTGGCGTTGGAGTTAGCCTACATTGCCCCTCGGCTAGGGGGTGCGCTGCTGAGTGGCCAGCGAGGCACGGGCAAGTCTACCGCTGTGCGGGCCTTTGCCAGAATGGTCTACGGCGATTTGCCGGTTACGCTGCCCATTAACGCCACGGAAGATCGGGTAGTCGGTGGTCTAGATGTGGACAAGCTGATGCAGAGCGATGCCCAATGGAAGGATGGCCTGCTGGTTGAGGCTAAAGATAAGCTGCTCTACGTGGATGAGATCAACCTGCTGGATGACCACATCGTCAATATCATCCTGGATGTGACCTCGACCGGGAAGCTAGAAGTTCAGCGGGATGGGCAGAGTGTTCGAGATGATGTGTCGTTCACGCTGGTCGGCACCATGAACCCGGAGGAAGGCGGACTGCGGCCTCAGCTGCTGGATCGCTTTGGGTTGATGGTGAATGTCAACACCGCCACGACCAAGGAAGAGCGGCTGCAGATCCTTCAGAATGTTTTGACCTTTGAAGACGAATGGGCCAAGCAGCAAGCAGGGGAATCATCAAGGTTCTTAGCTCAGGCCCAGCAGGCAGATGAGCAGCGGCGGAAGGCTCTGACGCAGGCGAGGGAGCGCTTCTACGAAGTGGATGTGGCACCGGCACTGAAGACTTGTGTTGCCCTGGCTGAAGCCTTTGAGGTTGAAGGTAACCGGGGAGAACGGGTGCTGGCCATGGCCGCACGAGCCTACGCAGCTCTGGCAAAACGACTTGAAGTTACGATTGACGACCTCAAGATAATTGCGCCGCTGGCGTTCCAACATCGGCGGATGGGGGTGGATCAGAACCAAGAGGCGATGTGGACTGAAAGGATGAGCTTGAGCTACAACGGGTTCTAGGTTCAGAATCAGACTAATAAACCAGGGGCATGTTGAGTGAAGGCTGAGTTTCAAAATCCGTTGATGAAGGGGTTGGCCTGTGCTGCCCTTGATTCTGGATTGCGAAGCATTTTAGTATTTGATGCCTCCCCGGCTACGCTACAGACTATGGCCGGTCTGCTAGCTCAGATGGCGGCAGTTGGGGCTGGCGGAGAGGTGGTTTTGCCCCAAGCCACTGATACCAAGGTGACCGGGCAGATTGTGCCAGTCCAACTCGGCACCGTGGAAACAGAAGAAGACCTGTGGGGCAGTCTGGCCCTAGGGCAAAATGGCACGTCCCAATCAGTAGTCTGGAAAGCAGGGTTGCTGGCTGTCAGGACGGAGCAGGAAACTCGAATTGTCGTCATTCCTGATTTGTCGCGGCTGAGTTTGGCGGCGAGTCGAGCCTGTGTGATGCTGATGGGGGCCGACGTGGCCCATCTGGAGCGGCACGGACAGCGCGATCGCTGGCCGCCCCAGTTATTTTGGTTGGCGGGGTGCGATCGCACCCGCATCGGCACCCTCTCTCCCCATTTGCTCGATCGCTTTGCCCTGCGGTTAAGCGGTGGGGAGTCGCCAAATTCTCACCAGCGAGTGACACAGCTGCGATCGTGGTTTGAACAGTTTGACCAAAAACACTCCCCTGGGAATGGTGAAGTGGAGGCAGCTCCGCTATCGGCTCAGGTAGTGGAAGGGTTAAACCAGGCCCAGCAGATTCAGCCAGAGGTTTTGCCAGAAGCGCGAGAGCGGGTGTTGGAGTATGTCGGGGTGTCTGGCGGGTATAGCCCTCGCCGAGATTTGGCTTTGTTGCGGTTGGCCAGGGCACAGGCTCGATTGACAGGTACAGCGCAGGTGGGTGAGCAGGCGGTGGATGGGGCGGCGGCCCTAATTGGGCTCACCCTTCAGCGTAGCCAGCCGGAAATGCCGCCGTCCGATTCGACGGCGACTGATCTGGATGAAAAGGATGATGTGCCGCAGTCTTTGAGCCAAGGGTCTGAACGGGAGAATACTCAGCCCTCCCCAGATGGGGCTCCATCGGTGACGGAAGCACCCGTTTTCGAGTCAGACACCCAGGAAACGCTGCCCTCAACGGCGTTACCCATGGGTGGGCCAGCCATAGATCCCTATCTGGAAGATACGGTCGCCATTGAGCGGGAGGCCGCCTCTTTGCGGTTACCGCCTCGGCGATTTAAGGCGGCATCCCTGGGGCGTGGAGCGATTATTGGGGTTGAACCAACCCCGGTTCCCCAAGATTTGGCTTTGGTCAGCACGTTGTTAGAAGCCGCGAAGTACCAAGCCCTGCGGTGGCAGGCGCTTAAGAAGAAGCCGAATCCACCCCAGTGGGCGAAAAATCTTCTGGATAAGCGACAAGCGAACGGTCATGTTCCGTTGATTTTGCAAGCGGGGGATCTGCGGCGCTATCGCCGAGCTGCCGTGCCGGAGCAAATGCTGACCCTGGTTTTGGACTATACCTCCCTGAAGGAATGCCAGTGGCAGGGGGCGTTGCTGCCTTACCTGCAATGGGCCTACGTGGAACGGGCCAGTGTGTGCCTGATCCAGGTGGGGGCGGCTGATGCCGAGGATGAGTTGCGGGCGGAGAAGCGCGAGGCAGACAATATTCTGGTGCCCCGCATTCGCAACCGGCTGGAGGTGGCTTGGGGGTCGAGCAACACCCCCTGGCCCATGGGCTAGATTTGGCCTTACAGACGCTGCGCCATCGGTTGCAGCATGGGCGCAGCACGGTGCAAAAAGCGGTGTTGGTGGTGATTACGGACGGACGGGGCAATGTGCCGCTGGCGGCCAGTCGGGCCGGGAAGGTGACGCCTCCGGTGGGGCGACAGGGCATTGAGGATGCCATGGCGGTGGCGCAGCAGATTGCGGCGTTGAAGGGGGTGGAAGCTGTGGTGTTGAACCCGCAGCCGAAGCACTATGGGGATTTGCCGGTGGAACTGGCCCAGGCGTTGGGAGCCAAGATTGCCAAGATTCCCACTCTCCAGCCTTGGGAGGTGGCAGCGCCGTGAGTTCACTCTCTCAAAGCATTGCTGGAACTAATGGTCTGCGGCAAACCGGACGATCTCCCACTCTCCAGGCAGAGAAACCCGTACTGAATCGAACCTCTCTGGTTCAAGAGATGGAACCAGGGCTGGTGCCTCCCCGTGTGGTGATTCTGACGGCTCTGGCCGAGGAGTTTCTGGCGGTTGAAAAATACGTGCCAGAACACAAAGAACTTATCCACCCAGATGACAAAGCAGTTTATGAGTATGGTCGCTTCACGTCAGGGGGGGCGGTATGGGATGTTTTGATTGTCGAAACAGGCAAAGGCAACATTAACGCGGCAGATGAAACCCAACGGGCGATCGCTTTTTTCAAACCGGATGTAGTTTTGTTTGTCGGTATCGCAGGTGGACGAAAGGGTGTCTCGATTGGCGATGTCGTGGCCTCAGAGAAAATCTACAATTACGAATCGGGCCGAGATGAGATTGAGTTTAGGCCCCGACCTGAGGTAGAACGCCCCAGTTACAAGCTAGAGCAACGGGCACGGGCTGTTGTACGCAGTTGGATGCGACACAAGCGGGAACCGGGTAATGAGGATTTACCTAATGCGTTTGTGGGGGCGATCTCGGCAGGTGAGAGCGTCGTGGCGTCAACCGAGTCTGGAACAGCTCAGCGTTTGACCCAAAACTATGGCGATTCCTTGGCCGTGGAAATGGAAGGCTATGGATTTATGAGGGTAGCGAAAAGGGTCCAAGGCGTTTCGGCCTTGGTTATTCGCGGCATTTCAGATTTGATAGATGGCAAAGAGGTTGCGGATCAACAGGGTTCTCAAACCTTGGCCGCACGCAATGCCAGTGCCTTTGCCTTTGAGCTACTGGCCAAACTAGAGGGAGCCGCACCAGCGACGGAAGTGGCTGAACATACTGACTCTGTAACCTTCGACCCCGACCAAACATTGCCTCCTTACCTGACGAGCTTATCGGTAGAGGCGATAGAGGGGGGCGAATACTATCTACGTGCCCACCACGGCAGACAGAAATTTGCCGAACCAGGAAAATTTGCTCCTCCACTGGTTCAGTTGCCCATGCTCATTGAGGTTGAGGGCAGTTATGAACATGTAGTGGGTGCCATAGATGACTGTAACGTGGCTTTAAAGAATGCCAAGACCTGTCCGATTGGGCGATTCCTACGGTGGTTATCCTACCAGACCTCTGATACCCCAGAGCTTGCCTGCCTAACAATTGATGATCGCACAAACTTGGGCATCCCCTGGGAGTTACTAGAAGTAGATGAGATGCCTTTGGGCATTGCGTTACAAACCATTCGCTCCTGCCCTGACCTCCCTGAGGCCGAAATCGTTGAGCATTGCTGTCGGGGCGGAGTCTTGGCCTACGCCTCTGCATCAGTCCAAGCGTGGCAAACAGCCTATAGTTTTCAGTGCCACGCAGAGTTTCGTGAGTTTTTAGGCCATCTCCAAACCTCTAAAGCAGGCTATGGGCTGGTTTACATCGATGGGCTGGGGCTCCAAACAACGCTTCAGAAGAATCCAACAGCTTTTATCAAACGATCTCATTTGTTCAAATCTCGCGCCAGCCTCGTGTTTGTCAATGGCCAGCTATCGTTTCATGAGTCGCTGTCCCTCAGCCATGCTGCCTTTCTAACGCTATTTTTGCGACATGGCGCTAAGGGTGTGATTGGCAGCCTTGGACGAGTCAACCCTGAGTCAGCTCAACAAGTGGTTGAAATGTTTTTTGACTGGCTTAAGAAACAGAGCCCTGACTTGCCAGTGACGGTTCCAGCACTGCTCAAGCAAATGCGACAGCAGGCCTATGAACGCTTAAATGAGGAGGTATCGGATGAAGCATGTGCGTTATATCTAGCGACGTTTTTGTACGTTTACTACGGCAAGCTCAAGACCTTACTACACCTAACCCCAGCCGGTGCCTGACCTGTGATTAATATCCACGTTGAACTAACCCCTAAGTAACCATGACTGCCTCCAACGCCCTCTCTAATTCGCTTCTAACCCTGGAACCCGCCTTACTCAAGCGGTGGACGGTGCAGGACTACCACCGCATGGATGAACTGGGTCTCCTCAACCCTGGAGAGCGAACGGAACTTTTGTCTGGACAGATTACGCTGATGGCCCCTAAAGGAACCCCCCCATGTTACATCGCTGCACCTGCTAGCCAATGCGCTACGCGCCCACCTGGGGGAAACGGCTCTGGTGCGTACTCAAGACCCAATTCAACTAGACGATTTCTCAGAGCCAGAGCCAGATTTGGCCGTTGTGAAAGGGACGGTGTTGGATTATGCCGAACATCATCCTCGGCCTGAGCAGGTTTATCTTGTGGTGGAGGTGGCAGACTCAACTTTAAAGCAAGATTGTGAGGTAAAAGACAAGCTCTATGCCCAGGCGGGCATTGCTGACTATTGGGTGGTGGATCTAAAGAATCGTCAACTCCACATTTTTCGTGAGCCAATTTCTACAGGCTATACGCGCCATCTTATCCTTACAGAACCGAACCAGGTTTCACCCCTGGCGTTTCCGGAACTTATTCTCTCACTTTCGACAATCCTGCCACCAGTGGCTTAAGTTTCAGCAAGGGTAGTTTACTAATTCAGCCTCTAAAATTCGGTTTTTTACCATGTCAGAAATCTCTACACTGTCAGTCAAACCCGTTATTCACTATCCGCGTGTGGCGCAGATAGGAAAGACTTACTTAATGACAGTCGATCTATTAACAGAGCAGGAATCTATTTGGCCAACAGAAGGAGAAGAATATCCAATTTATTGTGTAGCTGATAGCGACATTTTCAAATATTCAATCTGTTGGAGATCCTGTCATTCTTCTAAATCGATTTGGAGGATGCTACGGCAAGATGACTTTTTCTTTGACAGCTCCAAAAGAGGAGCTTAAAGGAGAGATCAGACTAAAGATGATGAATGCATACGGAGTAGTATTTAAAATCATTGCCTTACAATCTCAATCGACTAAAAAAATAGTCTATGCACAGGAAGTAAAGAATGCCTCTCTGCCAAGGGGAGGGGATAAAGAAATCAGATCAGAGATTAATAAAGATTACAATATTGACATTGCACAAACTAATAAAAAAGCAATTCAAAAAACATCTGACCGAAAAGATACTAAGTCTTTTGATAATGAGGTTCCTATTCAGTTCAGACGAGAATCAGACTATGATACTGTTTATGAATTTATCAACTCGAAAGTGTCAAAACCCGTGGATAAACCAGTCAGTGAGGTTATATATGATCTATTAGTCAATGGTAATGTTAACGAGACAAACGTAAGATTGGCTTTGGAGCGTATTGTTACGCAACACGACTTTGATGGCCTAGAAGGATTACAATTCATTAATCGCTGCATTTACACAGCCATTAACCCGCTGCATCTGGACGCAGCCCGCCATGACGACTTGAAACGGCTAGTTGATAAGTTAGCAATGGCCCCTAGTAATGCCCAAAACCCTAATACTAGAAAACTCCGCCGCGTGTTGCATCGCTACATTCAGCATGATATGTACCAGCATATACGACGTCAGGCTAGATTAATTGAACCACCTATGAAAGGCAGTGAAAAAGTCATTGGTGACTTACTTTCAAATTATAGCTTTTTATATGTTAATGCCACAGTAACCAGCGATATTAAGCGTCTTGATACTGAAGATCTCTGGCTGAACGCTCATCTATCCGGCTCACAGAGGGAATTTTCCGCTATAGGGATCAACGTATTTATCAACTCCGTCAAGAACTAAGCACTTATTGGGAACAGCGCGGGCAACAATCAGCTCAGCTCGCCCTTAATCCTATC
>JAAUUR010000103.1 GCA_012031045.1 Leptolyngbyaceae cyanobacterium SM2_5_2 | reverse complement strand
AGTACCCATTCGAATGCCCATTGCATACCGTCTATCTATGAACGAGGGCGCTTATCAACGCCGCATTAGTTATCGCCTGCTGTTGACTAGCCTTTGGGCTACGCTTTTGCTGCTGGCGGTGGAGGCCATCGGGGGATGGGCCAGCCAGTCGCTAACCCTGCTGGCGGAAGCACTGCACACGCTGATAGACGGCTTTAGCACCGTGCTCAGTTTGGTCGCCGTTACTCTCCCCAGCGGCAAATGGGGCGCGAAGTGTGGGGGCATGGGCGCGCTGAGGTGGCGGCCACCCTGGTGCTCTGTGCGTTTTTGGGGTTTACCGGCGTTAGCCTGCTGTTAATTGCCCTGCGCCAGATTGTTCAGGCGGTTAGCGGGGGAGACAATCCCTTTCCTGTCAATCTTGACCCCCAGGTGCTCCGGTTTACCGCCATCATGGTGATTGTCAATGTGGCCTTTGGCATCTACGCTAGCTATCAGGCCCGCAGCCTCAATAGCCTGGCCCTCAAGCTGAACACTCAGCATTTTTTAGCCGATGCTTGGTTGAGTATTCTGATGGTAGTGGTGCTGCTAGCCATCTGGCAAAACCAGCGCTGGCTCGACCCTGCCTTTGCCCTGGTGCTGCTGCCGCTGGTAGCTCGCAGCCTGTGGCGGGTACTCAACGAGCAATTGCCCATGCTGTTGCGACCAACGGCGATCGCCCCCGAAGCCATTGCCCACCTGGTGACCCAGATCGAAGGCGTAACCCACTGTAAGCGCATCCGGTCGCGGGGGATGGTGGGGCGGCAGGTGTGGATTGAGCTACACCTGGCCCTGCATCCTGAATTTATGGAAGCTGCGGAGACCATTGGCGAACAAATCGAGGCGCTGCTGCGCAAACAATATGGCCCCCTACGCACTCAGGTCTATGTCGAATCGGCCCGCACGCGCCAGGATGCCTTTTTAGAACCCGGTCCTTCCCAGTATCTGCCACCGTTCTGAGGGCTGGGCCGTAAATCAATGCGGCTCAATTAAGGGTGGCTCTAAAATGCCGATACAGAAGCCCGGTTTCTTCACTAAAAGGCAAGTCATACCGTTAGATCGGCGACGAAGAAACCGGGTTTTTAGTCCTACCGTACCGGTGCCCTAGTCGTCGTCGGGTTCGTAGGTAGAGGCAATGGCTAGCTCCTTAAGCTGCGCTTCGTCTACGCCAGAAGGAGCCTGGGTGAGGAGGCAACGGGCCTGCTGGGTTTTGGGGAAGGCGATCGCATCCCGAATCGACTCTTCTCCGGCCATCAGCATAACGATGCGATCCAACCCGTAGGCAATGCCGCCGTGGGGTGGGGTGCCGTACTCGAAGGCTTCTAGCAAAAAACCAAACTTGTCCTGGGTCTCTTCTGGGGAAAGCCCGATCGTTTCAAACACTCGCTTCTGTACCTCTGGCTGGTAAATCCGCAGGCTGCCACCGCCCAGTTCGTAGCCGTTGAGTACCAGGTCGTAGGCCACGGCACGGGCGGTCTTGAGGTCATCAACATCGTCTGGATTGGGGGCGGTGAAGGGGTGGTGCAACGCTTCCAGCCGCTGTTCGTCGGCGTTCCACTCAAACATCGGGAAATCCGTGACCCACAACAGGTTGAAGCAGCCGAGAGGAATCAGGTTCATTTCCCTGGCGATGGCCTGCCGCACCCGATCCAACGTAGCGTTGACAATCTCCGTTGGGCCAGCCCCAAACAGCAGTAGGTGGCCCTGCTGAGCGCCAGTGCGGGTCAGGAGTTCCTGCATTTGCTCTGCCGAAAGATTATCCTTAATGGCACCGATGGTATCCACAGCGCCATCGGCCCGTACCCGAATGTAGGCGAGTCCCTTGGCCCCAGCCTCTGAGGCAATCTTAAACACGTCGCCACCGGGCTTGATGCGGACGTTAGAAATTTGCTCATTGCCGCCGGGAATCGGCAGCACCTTGACAATGCCACCCTCCGCCACCGCGCCGGAGAAAACCTTGAAGCCAGAATCCTTGACCAGGTCAGAGACATCCACCAGTTCCAGGCCGTAGCGGGTGTCGGGTTTGTCGCTGCCGTAGCGATCCATGGCCTCAGCATAGGTCAGCCGGGGAAAGGGCCGGGGAATGTCCACACCCTGCACGGTTTTGAAAATGTGGGTTACCAGCGCTTCGTTGAGGGCCAGCACCTCATCCTGGGTCATGAAGCTCATTTCCATGTCGAGCTGGGTGAATTCAGGCTGGCGGTCGGCCCGTAGATCCTCATCGCGGAAGCAGCGGGCAATCTGGTAGTAGCGATCCACCCCCGACACCATTAGCAGTTGCTTAAAGAGTTGGGGTGACTGGGGCAGGGCATAGAACTCGCCGGGGTTGACCCGCGAGGGCACCAGGTAATCTCGCGCCCCTTCTGGGGTGGAGCGGGTGAGGATAGGTGTCTCAACTTCGACAAAGCCTTCTTGATCTTCCAAAAAGCGGCGAATGGCTTTGACAATCTCATGGCGAGTCCGCAAATTGTTGGCCATCCGCTCTCGGCGCAGATCCAGGTAGCGGTAGCGCAGGCGCAGGTCTTCTCGCACCGTTTCGGAGTCGGCGGTGGAGACCTGAAAGGGCAAGGGTTTGCGAACCGCGTTAAGGAGATCGATGGAGTCGGCGTAGATTTCCACTTCCCCAGTCGGCAGCTTGGGGTTGAGGGATTCGGCTGGGCGCTGGCTGACCCGCCCCTGAATTTTGACCACGTACTCATTCCGCAGCGGGTCAGCCTGGGGGTAGGAGGCGGGGGTGCGCTCTGGGTCACTGACAATCTGAACGACGCCGGTGCGATCGCGCAAATCAATAAAAATGACGCCCCCATGATCGCGGCGACGATCAACCCAGCCAAACAAAGTAACGGTGCGGCCAATGTCGCTGGCCCGGAGAGTGCCGCAGTAGTGGGTACGCATAGGATGAGGGATATTTTCAAAACCTTCCCATTATCCAGGATAGCGGACAAGCCCGCCAAGGGTTTTTCAAGATTCCTCTAGGCCAAGGGCTTGACGCCGATCAGCAGCGCCATTTCTAACCACTTCCAGTAGCAGTCCACATCCTCAAAGCCCAGCTCGCGCCACCAGCCTAGCTGGGTTTCGACATCCAGCAGTTGATTGGAGACATCCTCCTGGTCTGGCGTGTAGCCAATCGCCGCCAGGAACCGATGGTGCAGGCGCTCCGTAGGCGAGGCCACATGTTCTAAATTACAAAACACTCCGCCAGGTTCGAGGGCGGCATAAATTTCTTCGTAGAGGGCTTGCTTACGGTCATGGTCGAGATGGTGAATGGCAAAGCTAGATACAATCACATCAAACTGCCCCAGGTCGGGCAACGGTTGCGATAGGTCATGTTCTACCACCGTCACCTGGGCATCGCCAGCAAAGCGGTGCCGTACGGCGGCCAACATCGTCGGAGAGAAATCCACCGCCACGTAGGCAGCCTGGGCCGATCAATCTTCAGCAGCCCCAACAGGCGACCGTTGCCCGTGCCCAAATCTAGAATGCGGCGGGCTTGGGTAGGCACATGGTCCAGCAGCACCGCTTCCCCCTCGGTACGGTGGGGGATGGCATCGGCTCGTTCTAGGTAGGCCAGGGCGTGGCTGGCAGAAGTCCATTGGTTTTGGCTCATGGGGCTTTGGCTCATGGCAGAGGTTCGCCTTAGGCAAGGGCCAGGCGGTTGGGGGGTTGATTGCTTAGATTTTATCCCTAGGGCTGTTCACGACCCAGCGATCGCGAACCGTAAACCGTTGATAGATTCTCCGAGAAATTGCGGAATACTGAACGGCATGACTGCAATCGCCCCCTCGAAATATTTTATAGACTGCCTTGTATGGACTGTCACCGTGCTGCGCCGGCTTTGACTCAGCCACGCCCTCACCAGGATATTCGGGCTCCCCGTCGTCTGCACTGGCGAGACATTCTCAGTTGGCCAGGGCAGCGGGGGGTGATTTTACTCCTGAGTGATGTGGTGGCGTTGGGGCTGTCGTGGCATATTGCCCGGTCGCTGAACCAGTTTTTCTCGCCGATTCCCTCTCAGCTAGTGTGGTGGACCTGGTTGGGGTTGCCTAGCCCCTTCTGGGTGATGGTGGTCTGTAGCGTTGGGTTGTTTGGCTATGCAGGGCTCTATAGTTCAACCCATCAGGTTAAAAATTATTTGCAGGTCGGCAAGCTGGTTAGCCTGGTCTATTTGACATCGCTGGTGGTGATGTACTTTTATGACCCCAAGCTGGATTTACCGCGATCGCTCTTCTTCTCCGCCTGGTTCAGCAGTGTTGGTCTGCTGATTGCAACTCGCGTGGTGGTTACGTTGCTGCTGCGGCCCTTAGAAAAAGCCCATGCGGCTACTACGGTTTTTCTGATTGCCCCGGCCCATCGGCTCAAGCGGTTGGCCGATATTCTGGCCCAGCGCGCCCAAATTCCAGTAATTGGGGCGGCCCTGGCCACGACGGCCAACTCCTCCACGACCTATCAAGCGATTCTGGCCTCAAAAGCCACCCTGGTGCTGGCGGAAAGCATTCCCTCTGCCGATCTGGCCTCAGAACTGTTCTGGAAACTGCGGCGGGCCGGTGTTTCCATGCAGTTATTGCCCACCAGCCGCGATATGCTCTACCGCCGTGGCACTCCCGAAACGGTGGCAGGCTTGCCCACCCTACGGCTCGATGCCCCCCTCATGGGCGGGTGGGACTATCGCGTCAAGCGCTGGATGGACTATTTAGGAGCAACCCTTGGGGTGGTGGCACTGGCTCCACTGCTGATGGGTATAGCCGTGGCGATTCGGTTAGATTCCCCCGGCCCGGTGTTCTTTCGCCAGCAGCGGGTGGGTCTACACGGTAAATCCTTCCTGGTCTGGAAATTTCGTACCATGACCAGTGATGCCCCTCAACGACAGGCTGAGCTTGAGCAACAGAACGAAACCACCGACGGCATTCTCTTCAAAGTCAAGCACGATCCGCGCATTACCCGGGTCGGGGCTTTTTTGCGCCGCACCAGCCTGGACGAACTACCCCAGCTGTTTAACGTGCTCTGCGGCCAGATGAGCCTGGTTGGGCCACGCCCTCTGCCCGTGCGCGACGTAGCCAAGTTCGATGGCTGGCACAACATTCGCCATCAGGTGCTGCCAGGGGTGACCGGGCTATGGCAAATTTCGGGGCCGCTCCGACATCGACACCTTCGACGATGTGGCCCGGCTAGACCTGCACTACATCGATAATTGGTCCCTCAATCTCGACCTGGAAATTTTGACCGAAACCCTGGGCATTGTGCTGCGCGGCAAAGGCGCGTATTAGAAGCTTTAGGAATAACCCATGCTGTCGTTGAAGCACTGTCATGGCCTATTCCCCTATCAGGCACCAAAGTTTGGGATTAAGGGTTGTAACGGGATAGCGGGCGTTTGGCTTAGAATCTAAAGCCTAGATTAGGAAGGGCATAGGGTGATTGCATCTGATACACACTAGGGAAGCACTAATTTAGCGCAACAACAACCCACCTTTAGCCTCGTTCCCTAACTTAACTACCATGTCTGATTTTGATGATTTTCTAAAGCACAAGTACGCCTACGTTGCCATTGGCGAGTTTAAGGCTGGCTGTTTTTCTGAAGCCCGGCAGCTTTACGAAAAGGCTGTTTCTACCTACACCAAAGGATTTCAGGGAGCCTACCTGATGCAAGAGCCCGGCACCGACCGCGGCATTGCCATCATCCTCTGGGAAAATATCCAGGATATGGATGAACACCAAAATGCCCATAACGCCATCTACGAGCAAACCTTAGCTAAAATTGCTCACCTGTTTGCTGCACCGCCAGTCACAGCTTTCTATGAAGTGTGTAGCGAAATTGGCCTTCCCCAGATTCTGGCCACTGCCGTCGCGGCCCAAAACTATAGTGCTGGCCAGCTAGCGTAGGACACGATTAATCAGGGCATCCCCAAAACTGGACGGCTAGCTGGCTCGCAACCGCCCAAGCCTACCGGTCTAAATGTTCTACCAATGGGGCAGAGCACACAGCCCTTCACTGTGCCCTCTGGGCCTGCCAGCTGCTGCCAAACGTCCTACTCTCTAGGATGTCAGCCTTGACGCGCTCGTTTATCATAAAGGCTGACCTCATTAACCCTTGCTTAACGTCTATGGCTCGGCCAAAACATACTCAGGCTCACTTGTCGCGTACAGTGCCCAGAAATCAATCCGAGTTTTTTAAGAAACGCACCCGTGACTCGATGGAGTACTACATGGGTGCTAAGCTCCTGGAAGTGGGTGTTAACCCTAAGAACACCGTCTATCGATGGACTTCAGAGATCAAAGGTGATCAGGAGGTAATTACGGTGAGTGCCTACTGGGGAGAGTCGCGCCGCAAGCTGGAAGGGGCTGAGTAGGTCTGTAGCCTAAAGATCGGGCTTCGTTGCAGTTTTAACCCAAGGTGTGGCCTTAACCAAAGGGCTGTTGTATCCGTCCAAGCAGCTCATAGAACGGTTGCCAGTCATCCTCTAGGGTGATGGGTTCCCAAATGGCCTCAATTTCAGGGCGCAGCAGCACCGTTTGGGGGTTGTTATCCCTTAGGCATTGGGCCACCATTGGCATGGCGCTCTCTGGCAGCGCCTTAAGACAGCGGTGGTAGCCTTGTTGCCAGGCTTCTAAAAGAGCGGTGGCCGCAGGGTCTGAGGCTTGCATAGTGGTAGCAAAAATTTGCTCTGCCGCACTTCGCCATTGAGGAGTAAACTGCTGGGCCAAGGCCAGGAAGAAGCTATGATAACCAACTTCCACGGCGTCTAAAAGCTCCAGAGTCTGGTTGACGATGGCCTCCGCCAACTCAGCTGGCAGGTCTGCAAAGCCCAGCTTATGCTGCATGCGCTCATGGTAGTAGGCCAGGTACCGGGTTTTGTATTGCGCCAGATATTGCTCCATCTCGGCCTCAGGCATAACTAGCCGAAGGGGCTTTTGCAGCGCCTTAAGATTCATCTGGCAAATAATCGGCTGGTTGCCGTAGCTATAGCGCCCCGCGTAGTCAAAGTAGGCCGCCGTGAAGCGGCGATCGTACTTGTCCATAAACGCATAGGGGCCGTAGTCGAAGCTCTCGCCGGTAATTGACATGTTGTCGGTATTCAGCACCGCGTGGCAAAACCCTACCGCCATCCACTGGGCAACCAGCTGCGCAACCCGATCCACTAGTTCGTCGTAAAAGCGTAAGAAGCGCTCCTGGGGATCGGTAAACAGCCGCACGCCAGGATAGTAAACGTCAATAACATGCTCTAGCAATTTGGCAATCAGGTCAGGTTGGTTGTGGTACTCTAGCCGCTCAAAGGTGCCAAAGCGAATGTGCGAACGGCTGAACCTCACCATCACAGAGGAGCGTGTGGGTGAGGGCTCATCCCCGCGCCATAGGGCTTCGCCGGTTTCTACCAGGCTGAAGGTGCGAGAGGTATTGACGCCCAAAGCATGGAGGGCCTCTGAAGCCAGCACCTCGCGCACGCCGCCCTTGAGCGTGAGCCGCCCATCCCCGCCGCGTGAGTAGGGGGTGGTACCAGAACCCTTGGTGCCAAAGTCGTATAGCTCGCCGTCGGTGCCCCGCACCTGGCCGTAGAGAAAGCCTCGACCATCGCCCAAAAAGGGATTGTATTCACCAAATTGGTAACCGTGATAACGTAGTGCCAGAAAGGGTTCGCGCCCCTGAAATTTACCAAAGGCTTCAATGAAATGGTCGTCGCTGACCTGAGCCGGGTCTAGCCCTAGCCGCCGCACTAGATCGTCATTGCGGAATCGCAGCCGATGCTGGGGAAATTCTGCGGCGTCTACCACATCGTAAAAGTCGTTGCCTAGGGCTTCTAGGGCAGGCAAGTACTCTAGGGTGAGCAAGGGGTTAGCAGCGGAGACAGTGGTAGAAGTCATGGAAGGGTAGGAGTGTAGCGACAAGACTTTAGCAACAAAGATATTACTAAAATCTTACGGGGGAAATTGAGCTTTGGCATGGTGCCGTCTGGCCAAAGCTCTACAACTGGATAGAGTCTAGTCTCTGTCTGGTTGTAGATGAGGTCATAGCGGCAGAATCCTACAGTGTAAGAGACGTTCACACCAAGGAACTCCATCACTATGTCTATTGAAGAACGCGCTAAGGCGACGGCTAAAAACGTGGAAGGTAAGCTTCAGGGTGCTAAAGGCGAAATTACCGGCGACCCCAAAGATAAGGCTGAAGGCGAGGCTAAGCAAGCCGAAGCCCGAGCTACCCACGCCAAGGAAGACGTGAAAGACACGCTGAAGGACATGATCAACTAGGTTTTGCGCTTGACTAACTTTGTAGATTAATCCTAGCTTTGTAGATTAATCACTGAGGGCGGCCATGCGCTTTTTCGTTTTCTGGGCAGTTGGCTGACTGAGCCGCGCATGCGCCAATGAGCAATTTATAAAGTTGAGCGGGCATCCTAGCAACTAGCTCACTGGCCGACTACAGTACGATCAGGCAAGGTTTATTCACCCAGCAGTAGCCCACAGCATTTCCCGGCTGGGTGAGGCGCAGCCTATCTACTGAAATCAAGGGTCGCAGGGTGATCCGCCCACCTCGCTAGCTATAGAAACGCTGGATCTATGATTTCTATTTTTATTCTCACCCACAACGAAGAACGCGACATTGCCGCCTGTATTGAGTCAGCCTTACTCTCCGATGATGTGATTGTGGTGGACTCGTGCAGCCACGATCATACCCAGGCCATTGCCAGCCAGTACCCAGTCAGGTTTGTGGAGCACCCCTTCGCCAGCCACGGCCAGCAGCGCACCTGGATGCTGCAAAACATTCCCTGTAAGTACGACTGGGCCTACATTCTAGAAGCCGATGAGCGCATGACTCCGGTGCTGTTTAAGGAATGCTTGCAGGCCATTACTCAGCCTGGGCCGGTTGGCTACTACGTTGCCGAGCGGGTCATGTTTATGGGCCGCTGGATTCGCCGCAGCACTCAGTTTCCGCGTTACCAGTTGCGCCTGCTTAAACTGGGGCAGGTCTGGTTTGATGACTATGGCCACACCGAGCGAGAAGTCGTCCATGGCTCGACTGGTTTTTGCAGGCAACCTATCCCCACTACACGTGCAGCAAAGGGCTGAGCCGCTGGCTTGACAAACACAACCGCTATTCCACGGATGAGGCTAAAGAAACCCTGCATCAGCTTCACAACGGCACGGTAGACTGGCACACCCTGGTATTTGGGCGCTCTGAGGTGGAGCGGCGGCGAGCGCTGAAGGATCTTTCCCTGCGGTTGCCCTTTCGCCCCCTCACCCGGTGGCTATACATGGTGGTTATTTTAGGCGGCTGGTTGGATGGTCGGGCGGGGCTGGCCTGGTGTACCCTGCAAGCATTTTATGAATACTTGATTGTGCTTAAAGTAGAAGAAATGCAACACCCTGAGTATCTTACCGGAGTGTCCACAGAGCCTACCCATGAAAAACTTTCAAATCCTTACCCCTTGCTGATTCAACAGGGAATTGATGCCTCAAAATTGTGACTCCTGTAATCAGGTGGGCTAGAAATACTTATCAAAAAGCAAAAAGGGTATCAACGTAAAGCGGGACAATCTTTGGCCACAGAATTCAGGAGCTAGGAGCTAGAAGGTAGTGACAGCAATACTCCTGGCTTCTAACTCCTATATTCTAGGCCCTGCTATCATCCCGGCTTAAGCGAATACCCAGCCAAAAAGCCTCCTATCCAAGGATGGGAGGCTAATAGTAAGAAAACGCGGTGAAAGATTACTTCACAGCCACCTTAGCGCCAGCTTCTTCAAGCTGCTTCTTGGCATCTTCGGCATCGTCTTTGGCCACAGCTTCCTTAACGGCCTTGGGAGCGGCTTCTACCATTTCCTTGGCTTCTTTCAGACCCAGACCGGTGAGGCTGCGCACCACTTTGAGGATGGCAATCTTCTTGTCAGCGGGCACTTCTTCGAGAATCACATCAAATTCGGTCTTCTCTTCTTCGGGCTCGGCCGCCGCTGCCGCACCGGCACCGGCCATCATGCCGGGGGCCATCATCATCATGCCACCACCAGCGGAGGCAGAGGCATCGACACCAAAGGCTTCCTCAATTTGCTTGACCAGTTCAGAGGCTTCCAGCAGCGAGAGAGACTTTAGCTGTTCGAGAATTTCATCGGTTTTAGCAGACATGGTTAACGCTTAACTCCTGGTGTACAACAACAAAAACGGAAAAAAGAAAACGTGAACGAACGAACACTTGACAGCTGCCCTAGCATTCCGGCCAGTTGAGGTATGAGCTTTGAGACATCTGGAATTTTCCTTTCTGCCTGTTGCCCTCTGCTTTCTGCCTGCTTGTACTAGGCTGCATCTTGCCCTTGCTCGGAAACCGCCTTGATGGCGCGGGCCAGAGATGCGGGCACTTCCTTGAGGCCCACCGCCAGTTTGGTCGGCACGGCATTGATACCCACGGCCACACGAGTTGGCATCGCCTTAATGGCCCAGCCAGACGAGCCATCAGTTCTTCCTTGCTGGGCAGTTCAGTAATGGCCTTAACTTGGTCTTCGGTCAGGGCTTGGCCTTCCATTACACCGCCCCGCAGGGTGGTTTTTTTGGAATCCTTTTGGAACGCCTGATACTCCTTGATGGCGCCGCCCAAATCATCCTTAACCAGCACAAAGGCTGAGGAATCTTTGAGGAACTCCGTCATCGGCTGCCAGTTGCTATTGCCTTCAACGGCAATACGCATCAGGGTGTTTTTGGTGATTTTGCACACGGCACCCTTAGGCCGTAACCGATTGCGGAGATCGGTGATCTCCGCCACGGTCAACCCTTGGTAGTCAATGACAAGGGCTAATTGGACGTCCTTCAGCAAATCCTGAATTTCGGCCACAATGGCTTGCTTATTCTGTAGGGTTCTCCCCATATCAGTCTCACCTCCTTATCAGCGGGGATAGAAAACGTGATATTCATCCAAGCGTGGAACAGGGTCGCACCACCCAAAACAAAACCCCGACAGATTTGCCGGGGTAGACCAACCGTAGCATCTTCCTGGTTTGACACAGGAAGCATCTATCGGTAATGTCAACCTCGGCAGGATTTACGCAGTGACTCAGGCACCTGCTGTCTACGGTCGTCTATTTTGCTTTGGGGTGGTTAGACTCGGCTACCTCTCCTGGATGAAAAACTTAAATGCTAAGTCAACGCGAGGCTCTACAGGTTTAATCCCCAACGGTTGACTCAGCCGTCTTGAAATCGCGCAGGGCGCTGACATCCAACCGAATAGCTGGCCCCATGGTTGAGGTGATAGCGGCGGTGCGCCAATAACGCCCCTTAGCTCCAGACGGTCGGTTACGGTCAACGCACTCCTGCAGCGCCTTCAGGTTAATCAAAAGGTCATCCACAGTAAAATTGACCTTTCCAAACATAACATGGACAATACCAGACTTGTCAGCCCGGAATTCCAACTTACCAGCCTTAAATTCCGCGATGGCTTTGGCTAGGTCAAAGGTTACCGTACCGCCCTTGGGAGAGGGCATTAGACCACGGGGGCCAAGCTGCCGACCTAGCTTAGCCACCTGAGGCATCACATCTGGTGTGGCAATCAGGATATCGAAATCCATCATACCCTTTTGAATTTCATCAATCAGTTCCTCAGAACCCACGATGTCGGCTCCGGCGGCATTGGCCTCGGCCACCAGTTCGCCTTTGGCAATAACGGCGACCCGAATGGTTTGGCCAGTGCCCTTGGGCAAAATCACCGTGGTTCGCAGTTGCTGATCGGTGTATTTGGGGTCAATGCCCAACCGAAAGTGGGCTTCTGCCGACTCGACAAACTTAGCCGTTGCCGTTTCCTTCAGCAGCGTGAGGGCCTCAACGGGCTCATACAGCCGATCTTCAACCTTTGCCTGAGCTTCTCTCAGGCGCTTAGACACTTTTCCCATTTTTTACTCCTTGGGGTGCAAACGAAGCTAGGCCTCTCCCCCACTAGTGGACATTAGCAGAAGGCGCATAGGAATGACCTTCTTCAACCGTTAGGCACTGACTGGCTTAGTCAGAAACCGTAACACCCATGTTGCGGGCTGTGCCCTCAACAATTCGCATGGCCGCCTCAACATCGTTGGCATTGAGGTCAGGTAGCTTGGTTTCAGCAATTTCTCGCAGTTGGGCGCGGCTAATGGAGCCGACCTTTTTGGTGCGAGGCTCCCCAGAGCCACTTTCAATGCCAGCCGCTTTCTTAATGAGCACTGAGGCCGGCGGCGTCTTGAGGATGAAGGTGAAGCTTCGATCTTCAAACACCGAGATTTCTACCGGCACCACCAGACCAACCTTATCCTGGGTTCTGGCGTTGTACTCTTTGCAAAACGCCATGATGTTCACCCCATGCTGACCCAGGGCAGGGCCGATGGGAGGAGCGGGGTTAGCCTTACCCGCCGGGATGGCGAGCTTAATCAATGCAACAACTTTTTTGGCCATTCACTAACTCTCTTTTTCCACTTGATTAAATTCCAGTTCCACTGGGGTATCGCGCCCAAAAATTGAGAGCAGAGCCTTCAGCTTGCTGCGCTCAGGGCTAACTTCTACCACTTCCCCTTCAAAGTCTTTAAAGGGGCCAGAAAGAACCGTAATCTTGTCGCCAGGGGCCATATCTACCTTGACCACAGGCTTTTGCTCTTCAGTGCGCTTGAAGATCCGTTTTACCTCGCCCGCGCTAAGCGGCATAGGCTTAACGTGCCCCCGTCCTCGCCCATAGGAGCGACGCTGCTCAGCACCCACAAAGTTAATTACGTGGGGGGTATTTTTTACCACTGACCAGACTTCGTCATCCATGTACATCTTGACTAAGACATAGCCAGGAAAAACCTTTTCTTCAATATTTTGGCGGGAGCCGTCCTTGCGGAGCTTAACGGCAGGGGTTTGGGGAATTTCGACCTGAAAGATACGGTTCTGAACGTCCAGGGTGCCAGCGCGCTGCTCAAGGTTTAACTTGACACGCTTTTCACAACCAGACGCCACCTGAACCGCATACCAGCGAGACTTCCGTCGAAAATATTCAGCGGCCTGTTCGTCACCGTCTGGAACCTCATTCTCAGTCGCGCTGTCCTCGGATAGATCGCTAAAATCTGTATCCTCATCAATCTTTAAGGACGTTATTTCATCGTTGAAATCGTTTGCAGTCAGCGCCATTAAAACACCTGTCTTGAAACCCACCCAAACAGTTGATCAACAAGGTAGATCAGCGTGGCAGAAAGGCTAACCATTAGAATTACCGC
>JAAUUR010000102.1 GCA_012031045.1 Leptolyngbyaceae cyanobacterium SM2_5_2 | reverse complement strand
CATCACCAGGGCATCGTGGGCACCCATCACCGTGAATTTGTTGGGAGCCGTTACAAAGGGCAGGCCCATCAGTTCCGCCAGGTAGGCCGCGGCTGTTTCTGCAAACTTAGGCCCAGCATTGAGGCCAGTACCCACCGCCGTACCGCCCAGAGCCAGTTGATACAAATCAGGCAGGGCAGCCTCCAGGCGCACCAGGTTATCGTTTAGCATCCCCCACATAGCCGGAAAATTCCTGGCCCAGCGTTAACGGTACGGCATCCTGCAGGTGGGTGCGGCC
The DNA here is from genome assembly GCA_012031045.1 of Leptolyngbyaceae cyanobacterium SM2_5_2. Lineage (GTDB taxonomy): Bacteria > Cyanobacteriota > Cyanobacteriia > Phormidesmidales > Phormidesmidaceae > Nodosilinea. Next base: position 12,948 of record JAAUUR010000102.1, on the reverse strand, counting down.
AATTTTAACAATGTTGGCCCAGGCGCAGGCTTTTTCATCCAGGGCATCGCGCAGCCGTTTGACCTGGGGAATCAACCCGTGGCGAAACGCCTGGGCCGCCGCAATGTGCATAGCCGCCGGGAACACATCGTTAGACGACTGCGACATGTTGACATGATCGTTGGGATGGATAGGCGTTTTGCTCCCCAGCACCCCACCCGCCAGCTCAATGGCTCGGTTGGCAATCACTTCGTTGACGTTCATGTTGCACTGGGTGCCGCTGCCCGTCATCCAAACATGGAGGGGAAAGTGGTCGTCAAGCTGCCCAGCGATGACGGCATCGGCGGCTTGCACAATCAGCTCAGCTTTCTCCGGCGGCAGTTTGCCCAGGGCGGCATTGGCTAAGGCCGAGGCTTTCTTAATTACCGCGATCGCCCACACCACCTCCAGGGGCATCTTGTCTTGGCCGATAGAGAAGTAGCGGATGGATCGCTGGGTCTGCGCCCCCCAGTAGCGATCGCTCGGCACCTCAATGGCTCCCATACTGTCGGTTTCCTGGCGAGTGGATGGTGGTTGAGCGGTCATTTAGTTTTGGCCTCTGTGCAATTGCTTATGTACCGATTCAAACATAAGCAAGAACCCCAGACACAAGCAATTGCGTCTGGGGTTCTCGATCAATGAGTGAATTATCCTGCGCAGGCGAAACCAGCCCTTAGTCTTTAGCGGAACTGGCCTTTTTGCCAAAGCCAATAGTCATCAGACCAAAGACTACCAAACTAGCCACGCCAGCAGGTTCTGGCACGGTGGTCCTGGGCTCTGCTTTCACTAATGGCCTAGCCACAGGATTGGGTTCGGTGCGTCACGCATAGCGATGACACACCCTACGGATAAGTTCGATCAGCTACTTATTCAATTACTTATTCAATCTGATTAAAGGCTACTTCATTCTTCATGGCCATCAAATACATCGGTTGCGTTGGAAGCATGAACCCGACCTAGATTAGGTAGGGCTTGGCTGACAAGGTCAGGAGAGTGCACCAACAGCTCCAAAAACTCGTAGCCGCCAACGGTCTGCCCAGTAGCCTGGCTAAACTGATAGGCATAGTAGTTGACCTGGGCCATAATGCGAGGCTCGGCTTGGCGCAGGTACATGCACAGGCAAGCACGAGCCTGAGCTTCCGAGTCGCGCCCTAAGAAGTAGGCTAGAGCGGTTAGCAGGCGGCTTTCATAGTCGGGCAAATTTTCGTGAATCGGGGCCATTGAGGGGTAAAGTTACCGGGTAGTGACATGCTCCAGGAGCGGGATGGGATGGGAGCCATCAAACCGATCCAGGAACTTCATCACTTCACTGTAATTAAAATGAATCTGGGGCGTGCCATTGACAATCAGTACCCAGTGGCCTTTGTGGTAAGTCAGGTGCCAGGGCTCCAAAGCATTGCCCGGGCGAATTAAATGCTGCTGTTGGTCGCTAGAACACTCAAACCCAAGGGCTGATGCTCTCTGAAATAGCTTATCAGGAATTCCCAGCATAGGCGGCTCTTTCAACTTGAAGGTTGAGGAGTAGTATCCCAAGCTTTTATAAGGATCTTCTAGGAGGTGTAGCCCAATAAACATTACTTAAGGAAAAGCAGCCCACCCAGCACCAGCACCACGCTAGCCAGCGCAATCCACAGAAAGCCATTATCCTGGTTGTTGATTTGGCTGGGGTCGAGGGGAGGGGGAGCAGGCTTAGGCCTGGGCTTGGCTGGAGCCTGAGACACCGCCGCCGCACTGACCCGTCCTGGGGTTTGCTGGGCCTCGTCAGCAAGCGTGGCCAAGTCGGGGATTTCGCTCATCCAGTGGCCGGGCCGCTTTAACTGGGGAGCCTGAAGGATATAGAGCAGGTTCTTAGCCTGTTTACGAGTTTCGATATCGGGGTGGTGGGTTAGGGCTTTGCAAAGGGCGATCGCGTCTATCTGGCGCCTACAGCGCTATAGGCATTGACTAGCCAGGTTTGAATTTCTCCTCCCAGCACCGTAGACGCTTTGGCCAATTCCACAGCCTTCTCAAAATGGCCGACCGCCTGCCGATAATTGCCACGCTCAAAGGCATTTTGACCGTAGAGCAATTCAGCTTTGGCCAGGTCTAGGGAATCGGATGTCATACACTATATTGAGCGCTTTTAGCATGCTACTAATCCGCTGAAGTGGTTGCAAGGGCTAGTTGAGAGGGATCCACCGAAAAATTTTCCTCAATTGAGATGATTTTCCATCAGGAATGGCTGGCGGTGATGCTGTAGTTCAGCATCAGGGGTCTAAAGCTCCAGCTTAGCTTTAGTGGCATCGGCATCGAGACCTATCCTGAAATGAGTTGCAATTTGCTATGGAAGCGATCATTGTTGTTGCGATTGTCCTGATCTTTTGGACCAATGAGGCCTTGTTTGGCAAGCCGGTTTCACAGCCTAAGAAACCTGAAACTAAAGAAGATAAGCTAGCCAAAGCCCTAGCTGACTACTTGAATGATGGGGTTAAAACGAAATAGACCTGAAAATTCCAAACCAAAAGTGTTGACGCCACATTCTCTTTGCCCGTACATGGCCTTTAAAGGGCTTCCGGGTTAGCCTGGGCACAAAATCCTGCAATACGCTTGCACCCTTCGCGCCGTTGCGACTACATCAGCTGATCACGCGCCGACGGGGGGTAATGAGTAAGCCCTGGGCATTAAGCGCTGAGCCACCGGGTTTCTAGTAAAAACCCAGTGGCTCAATTTTATAAGGCCACCATCGGATCCTAACTTTGATCCGAATGTCCATTCTCTGAAGAACTGTTACACTTCCTCAACAATCAGTATTACTGCCCACTCCAGCGATGATAGGATTCCCAACAAACGGTTGAGAGATAGGAATTCATGACTGAAACGCTGACAGGTCAAACCCCTATTTTCGGAGGCAGCACCGGCGGCCTTCTGACTAAAGCCCAAGTAGAAGAAAAATACGCTATCACCTGGACGAGCTCCAAGCAGCAGGTGTTTGAGATGCCCACTGGCGGCGCCGCTATCATGAACGAAGGCGAGAACCTCCTGTATCTGGCCCGCAAGGAGCAATGCCTGGCTCTGGGTACCCAGTTGCGCACCAAGTTTAAGCCCAAAATTGAAGATTACAAAATCTATCGTATTTACCCCAACGGTGAAACCCAGTACCTGCATCCAGCCGATGGAGTCTTCCCTGAGAAGGTGAATCAGGGTCGCGAAATGGTGGGTGCCATTGCCCGTAATATCGGCGCTAACCCTGACCCAGCTACCGTAAAGTTTAGCGGCAAGGAGCCCTACGAAGTTTAGGCCGCCTACGCAGTAGCCCCGAACCTCTCTTGGTTTGCGTTGTTCTCTCTGTTGATTTAAATCATCTATATCTCGATATCTAGGGGCATGGCTACGCTGTGCCCTTTTTGCTATCCCAGCCCAGTAGATTAGCCCCATGATTTTCCCCGCCTTTGACCAATTTCAGACCTACGCCCACCAGGGCAATTTTGTGCCGGTCTATCAAGAATGGCTAGCCGATTTAGATACGCCGGTTTCCGCCTGGTATAAGGTCTGTGCGGGTCAGCCCTACAGCTTTTTGCTAGAGTCGGTTGAGGGGGGTGAAACCCTTGGCCGCTATAGCTTTCTGGGTTGTGACCCACTGTGGATTGTGGAAAGCCGGGGAGGCATCTCCACCCAGACCCATCGAGATGGTACGGTTACTCATTTTGAGGGTAATCCCTTCGATATTCTGGCCAATTGTCTGGCTCCCTATCACCCCATCAAGCTACCAACGTTGCCGTCGGGGATTGGCGGACTGTTTGGCTTTTGGGGTTACGAGCTAATCCGCTGGATTGAGCCGACGGTGCCAATCTATGCGGCTGAGGCGGGCGACTTACCCGACGGTCTATGGATGCAGGTAGATAGCCTGCTGATTTTGACCAGGTGCAGCGTAAGGTATGGGCGATCGCCTATGCTGACCTGCGCGATCCTCACCGAGAGTTGCAGGAAGCGTACGAGGAAGCCTGCGATCGCGTCCGCCAACTCGTCCATAAGCTGACGTTGCCCCTCTCCACCCAGCAGGGTCGCTTGCCCTGGGTGCCCCCTGGTAGCCAGTCTAGCGAGCCCCTGACCTACACCAGCAACCGTACCCGCGAGGAATTTTGCGCCAGCGTTGAGCGGGCTAAGGCCCACATTCAGGCCGGGGACATTTTTCAGGTGGTGATTTCCCAACGCCTGGCGACCGCCTACGACGGTGAACCCTTTGACCTATACCGCTCTCTGCGGCAAATCAATCCCTCCCCGTATATGGCCTACTTCAACTTCCACGACTGGCAGCTAATTGGCTCCAGCCCGGAGGTGATGGTGAAAGCCATCCTGGTCGATGGGCCAGACTCGCCGCGCCTGGCTACCGTGCGCCCCATTGCCGGCACGCGCCCCAGGGGCAAAACCGGTGCCGAAGACAAAGCCTTGGAGGAAGACCTGCTGGCTGATCCTAAAGAAATTGCCGAGCACGTCATGCTGGTGGACTTGGGCCGCAACGACCTGGGCCGGGTATGCGTCAGCGGCACCGTACAGGTGGATGAACTGATGGTGGTAGAACGTTACTCCCACGTTATGCACATTGTCAGCAATGTGGTTGGCCAGCTCCAACCCGACAAAACCGCCTGGGATCTCCTCAAAGCCTGCTTTCCGGCGGGTACGGTCAGCGGTGCCCTAAAATTCGCGCCATGCAAATTATTCACCACCTGGAGCCCTGCCGCCGTGGCCCCTACTCTGGCGTCTATGGCTACTACGACTTTGAGGGCCAGCTCAATACGGCCATTACCATTCGCACGATGGTCGTGCAGGCCCAACCGGATGGTCGGCACACGATCAGCGTGCAGGCCGGGGCCGGGCTGGTGGCCGACTCAGTGCCAGAGAGCGAGTTCCAGGAAACGCTGAATAAAGCCAGGGGTATGCTGGAGGCCATTCGGTGCTTGCAGGGCGGGCGGGAATGAGCTTCGCGACCTGGCCCTAGGCGTGGAACCTTGGGAAAGGAAAAAATATTTGGATGACATCCTTTAAGGCGATCACAAAGCTGCGCTTAATGGATGAATCTGAGGGTGAACGAGAAGTTGAGCGATTAGAGCGGTTGCTCTCTATGCTTCCAAATTTTGATTCTAATTGGCCGAAAGAAAGAATGGATGACTGGCTGGCATCGGTTCATGCGATCGTGGAGACTCGATGAGTAGATAAATTTGATAACTGACTTTGTTTGTGAATTTGTACATTAACCTTGAAGTGAAATATAAAAACAAAAAAACGCCTTTTCCCTGTTAACGGTTCAAATATCGCCTTTGCTGCTGCTTTAGCTCTGACTTTTACTTCTGGTGGGGTTGTCATTTATTTGACAGGTCTTCCCATGCTTACTGAAAGACAAGACCGTATTTTCGATATTAGCAAGGCTATGTTGTCAGTTAGCGCGATGGTACTAGTTGTCATAACTGGTGGTCGTCCCAAAGCCCTAGGTAACAATGATGACGATCAACGTTGAGCTAACCGAGCAATTAGTTCTTTTAGCTAATTCAAAATTTATGAATACAACACCAAGAGAAATCGTTCTATATACGCTTATAGATGAAACTTGCCCCTTTGAAGCCTGGTTGGATGGACTACGCGATAGACGAGCAAGGGCTAAAATAAGGAAACGGTTAGACCAGGTTCAACTTGGCAACCTGGGAGATGTTAAGCCTGTTGGAGAGGGAGTTTCAGAGCTTAGAGTTGATTATGGCCCTGGTTATCGTATCTACTTCGCCCAAGTAGGAACAGTTATAGTCCTCCTGTTATGCGGGGGCGATAAAAGCAGCCAGAGACAGGATATTCTTAAAGCCAAGCAGTACTGGATAGATTTTCAGCAGAGGCAAGATGCCAGCTTATAAAAGCTACCATTCTTATTTAATCGAGTCCCTCAAAGATCCGGCAGAGGCGGCAGCTTATCTAGATGCTGTTTTAGAAGATGGTGAGCTTGAGCCTATCCTGCTAGCGCTCAAGAACGTTGCGGAAGCCCGTAGAAACTATCCTCTAGCCAAGCTGAACCCAATGTAAGCTGGGATACCTGCTATCAATTGCTTTCCCAGGGGGAAGCGCCAGGGATTCTTTTAATTTCAAAATTATTGAGTAGTCTAGGCTTAAAGCTCTCAGTCACAGTCAAGGATGAGCAGGCTGCATAGTCTTGCACCATTAAGCCCACCAGTCGGAGCCTCTCTGCTACCCCAGAGCGGCAACCAGATCCGGGAGCGTATAGGTCTCTGCCAGGTGTTTACTTTGCTAGTACTCAGCCTAGCGACTCCTTCAGACTGGGCGGGATAGCGCTGTCTGCTGTAGGATGGCGATCTCCAATCAGTTCATCGACTAGAGACTTGCCTTCAGGGACCTATCTGCGAACCATGGCCTGAACCATGGCGATTCTGCTCTGCCCAGCACTCCGTCTCCAGGGCTTCAGCCCTGATGGTCTTCTAGCCAGGGTTCCACCACCACCTTAACCGTGATCTCAGCATTTAGGCTGGCGGCAACCGGGCAGTATTTGGTGTGCGATAGCTCTGCCGACCGGGCCAACGCCGTCTCTGTGACCTCTGACCCAGCCCCATAGTGGGTAACGGTGTGGGTAAACCGCCGGGGATGCTCATCGGCCTGGGTGCCTTCTACTTCGATGCGGTAGCGCTCCAGGGGCTGCCGTTTCTTCTGCATAATATCGATGACATCGTAGGCGGTGCAGGAACCCAAAGCCACTAGCAGCAAATCCGTAGGCCGCAGACCAATGGGGGGCTGGTCGCCGTCTACCAAAACCTGCGTACCAGCTTGATTTTGCCCCACAAACCGATGTCCGCAGATCTGGTGCAGCACGATGGTTTTGGTTGTCATAACAGACCTCCTGGGAGGTTGTAGGTTGTAAGTAGGGTTGGAGCCAGTACTCGACGGCATAAATAACACCCCTAATTGTTTGAAGGTAGACGCCCGATACCTCTAGGATTCGTCTCCTGCTTTCCCATATTAAACTGGCCGCCTAAAGGCTGCTGTAGCGTTCTTCGGCCCAGGGTTCGCCGCGTTCGTGGTAGCCGTTGCGTTCCCAAAAACCAAGAGCTTGGCTGGCTAAAAACTCCAAGCCATTAATCCATTTGGCGCTTTTCCAGGCGTAGAGGTGAGGTACTACTACCCGCATGGGGCCGCCATGTTCCGCCGGTAAGGGCTCACCAAACAGGGTGTGAGCCAGAAAGTTTTCGGGCCGAATAAAGTCGTCCAGGCTCAGGTTGGTGGTGTAGCCGCCGTAGCAGTGCAGCATCACGTGGGCCGCTTGGGGATCCAGCGCAATCTCTGCCACCAAGTCAGTGATTTTGACCCCAACCCAGGTTACATCCAGCTTTGACCAGGTGGTAACGCAGTGAAAATCGGCGGTAAATTCGTTCTGGGGCAGAGCCATCACGTCCGCCCAGGTAAAGATTTTGGGTTGTGCCAGCCCGCTAATGGTCAGCGTCCAATCGACCTCAGCTACCTGAGGCGTGTCGCCGTAGGTCAGCACTGGGAAGCCCTTGGCCAGGTGTTGACCAGGGGGAACTCGCTCGGCCAACTCTGGCCCCGGCTTTTGAAAAAACTTACCGGCCATGACACGACTTCCTGAAAGATGACAATTTTATTGTCGCTCAAGCCGGAAATCTTGGGTTTGGGTTTTTAAGTAGAGATGGGGAACATCCACTTAGAGCGGGACAAATCTTTTGAACGGCGGTCAGGAGTTAGGAGTCTTCTGGTTTGTGACTCCTGACTTCTCTGGGTTTCAATTTGCCCTGGATTACGTTGATACCCAAATGGGTGCACAACCTGTAGGTAAGCCGTAGCCCTAGGCGGCCAGGTTAGTAAACAGCTGCTTTAGCCAGTTTTTAGAGCGCAGGTCTACATAGGCTTTGCAGCGAGAGCATTGACGAATACCAGGCACGCCAATGCGGAGTAGGTGCGAGTTGTGGCAGTGAGGACAGTGATGATGCTGAGCCATGATGATGTACCGACGACCAGAAAATTATGTGAAACGACCAAATTTGGAGGCAATCCGAGGGCAATACTTACCACTGAATTAATTGTGTCAAGCCAGCGATATAGCAAGCATGCCCTGGAGACACTATGGAAATTGTCATCCCTAAGCAAAGCACCCAGGCCATTTGGTCTGGGTGCTTTTAGGTCGGCTTAACTGACCCATTAAGGGCCAAAATCAGCCCATCGCTCAGTTAATTAATCAATTTGGCTGGCCGATAGGTCGGGAGCGCTGGCAATGGCCGATTGAGGCACCGTAAGAATGTGAGCAAACAGTGGGCCGGGCTGTTCGGCAACCAGCAGGGTGCTTTGCACCAGGCTAGCTACCTCAACGGTCTTGAGGTCATAAACCTGGGTAGCCACTTTGGGATACAGGCCAATGCCAATAATCGGTACCAGCAGACAGGCCGCTACAAAGGCCTCACGGGGGCGAATATCCAAGATATTGGGCACCTTAGCCACTACTTCACCGGCATCCCCGTAAAAGATGCGGCGCAGCATAGAGAGCAGGTAGATTGGCGAGAGTACAACCCCTGCCGCTGCCAGGATGATTACAGCCGTCTTGAAGGTGGTGCCGTAGACATCACTGGTGGCCATGCCCAGGAAAACCGCAATTTCGCTAACAAAACCGCTCATGCCGGGCAGGGCGAGGGAGGCCATTGATGCCGCCGTAAAGAAAGCGAAGGTGGTAGGCATCTTACGGGCCATACCGCCCATCACATCCATATCCAGGGTGTGGGTGCGCTCGTAGGTAACGCCAGAGAGGAAGAACATCACAGCTGCGATCAGCCCGTGGGAAATCATTTGCAGCATGGCACCACTCATGCCCAGGGTAGTGAAGGAGGCGCAGCCAATCAGCACAAAGCCCATGTGGGCGACGGAGGAATAGGCCATGCGGCGCTTCAGATTATCCTGAGCAAAGGCCGTCAACGAAGCATAGATGATATTGACGATGCCCAGGATGACCAGGACGGGTGCAAAGTAGAGATGCGCGTCGGGCAACATCTCAATGTTCATCCGAATCAGGCCATAGCCCGCCATTTTCAGCAGCACCCCAGCCAAAATCATGGACACAGCAGCAGGCGCTTCACTGTGAGCATCGGGGAGCCAGGTGTGGAGGGGGAAGATGGGCAGCTTAACCGCAAAGGCCACTAGAAAAGCGGCGTACATCAACAATTGGAAGGGCAGTGAATAGTTCTTCGCAGCCAGTTCCGTCAGGTTGAAGGTAACCGTATCGCCATAGAAGGCCATTGCCAGGGCGGCAACCAGGATGAAAATCGAGCCAATTGCCGTGTAGAGAATGAACTTGGTAGCGGCATAAAGGCGCTTCTGCCCACCCCAGATGGAAATCAGCAGGTAGACCGGCACCAGTTCCAGTTCCCACATCAGGAAGAACATCACCAGATCCTGAGCCAGGAACACGCCTACCTGGGCGCTGTACATCACCAGTAGCAAGCTGAAATACAGGCGAGAACGGCGGGTAATGTTCCAAGAAGCCAGAATGGCCAGGGTGGTTACCAGGCCACTGAGAACGACCAGGGGCATCGCCAAACCGTCGGCCCCTAATGACCAGGTCAAACCGACCTGGGGTACCCAGTTATAGCGCTCAACCAACTGGAGGCCCGACTGATTGAGGTCGTAGAAGTTAGCAAAGGTGTAGAGGATTAAGGAAAATTCAATAAAGCCAATGCCCAGGGCATACCAGCGAATGGTCTGACCGTTGCGATCAGGCAGGATAGGAATCGGCAGGATAGCCAGGAGTGGTAGCAGAACCAGGGTGGTTAACCACGGAAATTGCTCTGTCAGCATGACAATTCTCGTGAGGGTTTATACAAAACAGCCAGCGCACTCGGTATTCCGGTCTTGGGCGTCTGGCTCAAGCAAGGAACCGTACCCTACTGGTTTTGCTGTTCGCAGCGGCCTACCCTAGCGGATCAGGTCGGAGGACTTCAGCATTCGAGGTCGCTACCTTGGGTAGAACAACCTGATGGGCAAACCAGCTGCAAAGTCGATAGAGAGAAATACCTATCAATGCGCTAGAACCAGTATAGGAAACTTAATGAACATTTGATAACTCCATTTTGACCTAAAAAGCTAAACATTGACACTCGAAAGCCACTATATGAAGGCTTTACAAGCCTTTAGGGGTTTTTTTACCATTGATTTAATTGATGTGAGTGGTCACATTTATATTCATCAATCATTTGAAATATTAACTATTGCACCAGGAGTCGTTCAATGGTTCTATTTCCGAATGCCTTAGACCGCAAGGGTTTGGGCTATTGAGAATAACTCACGGCCCGTTGGGCTGCTTTGGGCAAAGTAAAGCTCTGGAACTCATGCGGCTCAACAGTCCGGAGGAGAGGGCTGCGATAAAGTGCAGGCAAACATAGTCCCGAACTGGCTATTGGTTTAAGTTATTCGGGACTAATTCTTTAACACTCCCTATCCATCGGGCCTATGGCCAGACTCTTGCCGCCCGTTGCGGGTCTGTAGCTACGTCAACACCGCCGGGCAATTCCTTGAGGTCGGGCGCGAGGCCAACGGCGAACTTTGAGTTTGAAGCTAACGACCCGGCGGATCCTCGTCCCCATTGCCGATCAAAAGTACCAGCAGGGGAAGGCCGCGGTTTTTGTAGGCATTAATGTGACCGAGCAAGAAGCCGCCTTGGACGAGTTCTGGAGCTAGCTAGGGCTTCAATAGGCCCACCAAATGAGGTAATTCGGGTAAGATTAACGCTGCCATCGCTAGCTTGACGGCTTTGCTGGAGCCCGGCAGCGAGAAAAAAAGGGTGGATTCATACACCCCGGCTAGGGCTCGTGATGCGATCGCCCGTGAACCAATCTCCTGAAAGCTCAGCTGGCGAAAAATTTCCCCAAACCCTGGTAGGGTTTTCTCTAAGAGGCTTTCCACCGCGTCGTAGGTCGTATCTCTGGGGGCAATGCCCGTGCCACCAGTGAGAATCACAGCGTCGATACCTGGATTCTGGCCCAATTCTTCACAGAGCGCCCGGATCTGGTCAGCCTCATCGGGCAGGATACGGTAGTCAAGGATGGTCTGCCCCGCGTCTGATAACAGAGTTTGAATGAGTTGGCCACTCTGGTCAGTTGCTGGGGTGCGAGTATCGCTGATGGTGATAACCGCGCAGTTAATCGGCTTGTCCTGGCGGGTGGGATGGGGCATGGGGAAGGAAAAGGGGGAGAATCGGGCACAGTTTTGGGCGTCAGGCTCAAGGTATTGCAATCATTGAACCCCTAGACCTGAAAGCCTAAGCCTGAACGCTAACGAGCCTAGCTTTTTGTGAAGCCTAGCCCGTTTTGCTCAGCGTAGCGGTTCATGAATCGCATGAACCGCTCCCAGTCGGCTTCACTTTTCATTACGTAGATAGCCTCAATACCGGCGGGTTCACCGTTGATAAACTTACCCTTTACTTCGCGGGTCACCAGTTCGCCCTCTTCATCGACCATGTACATGCCGGTCACCTCCACGCCATCTTCCGAGAGCGCTTGGGGATAGTCAAAATAAAACGTGGCGGTGCCGTCAGACCCATCTCTGGAGCGAGTCAGCCTGACGTCGGGGACTACCGGTTCTGCAATGCCACGTGCAAATTGAATTTCGGCCATGCCAGCGTTCCTTAATTAACTGAATAAACCGTAAACGTTTATCATCGCACGGTACCGCCTACTAAGGCCGAACAATGTATGGGCTACTGAGGGCTGGCATCCGGTTTTGTAGGGCCAGGGTTTGGTAAACGGCGGCGGCAACATCCGCCCGACTAGCCACCCGATTGGGATGAAGCAGGCTGGCATCCGGTACGGTGATAATCAACCCCAGGCGAGTGGCTTTGGCCACGGCATCGAGGGCATAGGTGGGTAAGGTGGCGCGATCTCGAAACCGATTCAGAACCTTAGTGTCAACCTGGTTGGCTAACAGCCCCAGCCCATTCACCAGGGCAACCCAAACCTGCACCCGCAGAATTGAGTTATCAGGCGCGAAGGAACCATCCGGGAAGCCCGTCAGAAACCCGGCTCGATAGGCGGTTTGAATAGGGCTGGCCGCCCAGTGAGAGGCTGGTACATCCCAAAACTGGAGGGTAGAACGGCGGGGCGGTGGATTAAAGGCGCTACTGATCAACGCGGCAAATTGGGCACGGGGCATGGGGGAGTCGGGGTAAAAGCGACCATCATCCTGACCGCGCAGCAGGTTAGCGTTAAGCAAACCCTGCATAAAGTCCTTAGCCCAGTGGGTTTGAATGTCAGGGAACGAGCCCTGCACCGTCTGGAGTTGGATAACGGCTTGCGAGGCGGCCAGGGCAGGGGCATCCCCCAGGGCCACCAGACCTTGGTAAATCAGAACCGCTACTTCGGCGCGGGTCATGGCTTCTTGGGGGCGTAGTTGGCTGGGGTTGGGATGGTTGATCACCAGACCAGCCTGGGTAGCGGCGGCCAGGGCGTTGATGCCATAGCTAGGGATTTGGGCGCGATCACCATACACCCCCAAGACACTGGCAGGCGCGGCGGGTAGCTCTAGGCCATTGGCCACGGCCACAAACGCCTGCACCCGGGTCATTGGTTGGTTAGGGCGATAGGTTTGATCCGGGTAGCCACCCACAAACCCCCGTCGCTGGGCCTGATCGATGGCACCGTAGGCCCAGAACGTGGAGGAAACATCCACAAACGGCACGGCTGGCCGAACCATGGGCACTGCGCCATAGTTGGTAGCGACCAGGGCAGCAAACTGAGCGCGGCTAATCGGTGCATCAGGGCGATAGGTACCATCTTCAAAGCCTTTAACTCCCTCGCGATCGGCCAAAGCTTCGATGTAGGGTGTAGCCCCAATGGCCTTGCAGATCGGTGAAGCGGCTGGGCAACGGCGGGGGAAGTGCAGGTGCGGGGGTGACCGAGGAGGGCGGTG
>JAAUUR010000101.1 GCA_012031045.1 Leptolyngbyaceae cyanobacterium SM2_5_2 | reverse complement strand
CGTAACGTTGAGTGGATTGCGGTTGTTAAGAGGTTGAGGGTAGCAAGTTGCACGGCACCCAACGGCACAAGCCGTCATTAACGGGTACATTCGGCTTGCCAAGCCTTAGGCTTAGTATCCAATGAGCTTCTCGGCTCCCAAGTCTACAAACACTGAGCGTAGGCCAATTGTCACAACGAGTGGGTCGGCAATGACAACTATCTACTTATCTGCGTCCGGTGATAGGCAACGTGAGCTTGTTATCACTTCTCACAGAGTGCTTATTCAGAGTCGGTCGATCAGCATAAAGTTTTCCCTCTTACTTTCTCATGATGGTTGCCATAATCTTAAAAAAGCCGAATGCGCCATTCAAAATACCTGCTGTTTTCACTCCACCCATCATCGCGCCCATAATGCCAAGGGACATTGTATCGGCTCCGGTCAGGTATAGATTTTTAATTGGTGTTCTAGCCCCGATCCAGGATTGATCCAGGCGTTCAGGAATACAGGGAATGCCGTAGATAGCACCACGATCGCTGGCATTAAAGTGTTCCACTGTCAGTGGAGTCGAGAGTTCGGCGTACTCAATTAAATCCTGAAAACCAGGGTAATGGCGCTCTACTAACTGAATCAGGGACTGGGTAATTTGGGCTTTCAGTGCAGTGTAATCTGTTCCTCGCCGTCGCCAGGATTGCTCTCGCCACTGCGAGAAGAAATCATAGTCAAGGTGGGCAATAATTTCTGCCGTATGTCCTTTAGATAAGGGATCTTTCAGTGAAGGAAACGAGAGATAGCCAAATTTGGGTAGATTCGGCGAGGGGATAGGCAAATCTTGAATAATTGAATCATGGTCATAGGTCGTGTAAATCCAATGGTTCTCACCCTGAAACCCTAGTTGTTGTGGACTATCTTTAACCCTAAATACACCGTCACCATACTGCTACTTTTTGGAAACGCTTGAATTTTTTGGCGCTCCGCCAGTGAGTAGCTGGGTGGAATCAGTTTTATATATGTATTGAAGACTCCGGCATCAGACACCACAATGGGTGCCAAGTAGGTTTCTAGGTCTGCCTTGCTATGTGCTGTGTTTTGGGCTTTTACTCCTACGGCCACCCCGGATTTCAACAAGATTTCTGTGACTCGGCGTTGGGTGATGACGGCACCGCCCGCCTGTTCAATCACAGGGATAATGGATTGCGCGATCGCCTTTGCTCCGCCCACGGGGTACCAACCCCCTTTAAGATAATGGGTCACAATCAAACCATGAATGCCAAAACAACTTTGGGATGGCGGTAAGCCATAATCTCCCCATTGAGAAGCCAGTAGTGCTTTGAGTTGGGCATTTTGAAAATGCCTGTCCAAATACTGTTGCGTCGTTTGTCTAGCAATGGCACCAAAGTAGCGCACAATTCGCCTCAGTAAAGGATGCAGCCATACTGGCAATAGCTCCAGCATTGAATGCGCCCCAAACCAAAATGCTGCTTTCTGGACATCCTTAAAGTACTGCCGAATAGCTGTTTGCTCGCCAGGAAAGCGCCGGATTAGATCGGTTTGAAAGCGATCGGCGTCAGAATACACCTCAAAGGTGAAGTCCGGGTAGACAAATTTCTCAAATGGGTCAGGCATCTTGTGCCAACGCAAATTGCCATTGGTTATGTAGTCAAATACGGCTTTCCCGGTACTTCCTTCTCCCATATCTCCCACATAATGCAGGCCCACATCCCAATGAAATTTTCCTTGGCGTTCAAAGGTATGGGTGAATCCGCCCGCAGTGAAATGCTGCTCTAAAACTAAAACCCGTTTGCGGTAAAGCCTAGACAGGAGCGCCGCAACCGTCAATCCGCCGATTCCAGAACCAATCACAATGACATCAAATCGCTGCTGCCGAGTAGTTACAGTCATAGTTCTTGCCTAACCAGAAACCAATGTTGACATTGTCAACTTAAGGGTAAGGCCAGCATGTTGGCAGTGTCAACAAAGTAGGCTAAACTTTTGTAAACTCCTTTCTAAACCCAGTCCATCATGGCATCAGTAGCAAAGAACACCTATCATCACGGAGACTTGAGGCAAGGCCTGATTGATGCTGCGATCTCCCTCATCAGTGAGGAAGGCATCAGCGATTTATCTCTGCGTCAGGTGGCTCGTCGGGTCGGGGTTTCACACAATGCTCCCTATCGCCACTTTGAGGATAAAGAGGCGCTATTGGCAGCGGTTGCAGAGCAAGGGTTTCAAGCCCTAGGAGTGGCGATGGAAACAGCGAGGCAAGGCATGTCAATTGACGCATCTCAACGCCTAGAAGCGATCGGCATTGCTTATGTCAAATTTGCGTTAGCACAGCCCTTTCACTATCGATTGATGTTTGGAGACTATCACGACAATCTCAGTAAGTATTCTGCCCTTGCAGAGGCAGCACAGCAATCATTCATGGTTCTAGTGAGTACGATTCAAGAAGGTCAGGCTGCTGGAATTTTCCGCTCGGCTAATCCAGTTGACATAGCGCGAGTCGCTTGGTCACTGGTACATGGTCAATCGATGCTGGCACTGGATAATAAGTTACAGATCGAACAAGGAGAAGAGTTCGTAGCGTTTTTGAAATTCTCATCGCAAATGCTATTGCAAGGATTAGCAGGCCATTCTGCTACCTAGATTTTGATAGTGGATTGGCGGGCTAACTATTTGGTTGTAGCGGATTGGCTACATCTGCTGGTGCAAAAGCAAAGGTCATTTGCGCCGCTGAACAGCGCCGCTATCTAGACCTATCCTCGTTTAACCACAATTCATTAGCTGATGAAGCCAAAACTAACCCTAGGCCCAAAGTCTATTGGGTATTTTCTGCGGTCTTCTGCCCTCAGCCTTCTACCTTTTGCCCAAGGGAGCGATCGCCGCTTCTGGCCCCAGCAGGGAAATGCAGGGATCGTGGAAAAACTCTTGAGCCACGGCTTCCGCCTCCCCAGCGGTAACGGCATTAACCCGGTCTGGAAACTGTTGGTCGAATTCAACACCGAGGCCAAGAATTTCGTACCAGCCCAAGAGTTGGGCAATTTGGGCGTTGGTCTGTTTGCCCAGGGCGTACTGGCCTAGTAGCTTGTTCTTAGCGGCCTGGAGTTCGTCTTCAGTGAGCACAGTATCCTTCAATCGTTCTACCTCAAACCTGAGCCCATCTAGGGCGGTGGCGGCATTATCTGGGGCCGTGCCCATGTAGGCCACAAACTGAGATAAGCCTAAGCGAGTCGGGTAAAAGGCGGATACATCGTAGGCCAAGCCACGTTTTTCTCGCAGTTCCACAAATAGACGACTGGAGAGCCCACTACCCAGATAGGTATTGAGCAGTTTAAGGGCGGCATAGGCCGGATGCTCAACCGCCGCCGCCGGATAGCCCACCATGATGATCGCCTGGTTAGTCTCCTGGGATATCAGGCTAACGGTAGCCGGGGAAGACACCCCAGGAAAACTCAGCCCAGGCCCAGCACTCTCAGGCTGAAGCCAACCGCCCAGGCTATGCTCAATTTGGGCCGCCGCCGCTTCCGGGGTAATCCGCCCGACCACCGTGATGACTAAATTATCAGGCCGAAAATGCTGCTGGTGAAACGCCAGCAACTGCTCGCGAGTGAGCGATAGAATGCTGGCCTCGGTGCCAATGCTGGAGAGGGCGTAGGGATGATCGCCATACATATCCTGGCGTAGCTGGTTAAAGGCTACGGTAAACGGTTGCTCCTGCATCGAGCGAATCTGTTGCAGGGTGAGCCGCCGCTCCAGCTCAATTTCGGCCTCTGGAAAGCTTGGCTCACGCAGTAGGGTGGCGGCCAGGGCAAAGATCGCCTCAAAGTCAGCGGAAACGGTCTTGAGGCTAATGACGCTGTAGTCGGCGGCGGCATCGGTGCTGAGGCTGGCCCCCACCGACTCCACAGCTTCGGCAATCGCCATGGACGATAGACGGGCGGTGCCCTTGGTCAGCAGCCCCATCAAAAAGCTGACCAGCCCAGCATTGGCTTGAGTTTCGAGGGCGCTGCCAGCCCGAATGAACAGGCGGGCTGAGACGATATCAGAAACCGGATTTTCCAATACCAGAAGGGTTAGCCCATTGCTGAGCACAGTGCGATGCAGACGAGGCGCGTGGAGAAGAGAAGCTGTCACAGGCAATAATTCAGATCTAGAACAAAAATGGCCAGTTTAACTATAAGTCGCCCACCGCTACCCAAACATTAGGCCGGGCGCAAGACCGTAGAAACATAGTGCAGCGGCGTCAGGTATTGTTTTACCAGATGCCGCAGGTGGGTTTCGTCGTATTGCTGGATGGTTGGCACATAGGTGAGGCAGCGTTCAGGGGTCGCAATGGTGCTGTAGTAGCCGTAAAGACCGGCAATTTGGCCGGGGGCTTCGGTAGAAAAGGCATAGTCGTTACATAGCAGCCGCTTGGCACGGGCCAGCTCGGCGGCGGGGATGGGGGTAACGGCCAGTTGACTGAGCGATCGCAAATAATGACCTCCACCCGATCCACATCTTCAGGCTCCAGCCAAGCCTGAATAGTGAACAAACTACCATCCCGTTGCAGAGAAAAACTAGCGGTAATGTCCTGCACCAGTTGGCGTTCTTCCCGCAGTTCGCGTACCAGCCGCGAACTGCGCCCCTGGGCTAGCAGAGCCGATAACAGGTCAAGCCCGTAGGCGGTGGTTAAGTCCCTAATCCCCGGCCCTAACCAGGCCATCGATAGACGGGCCTGCTCCAGGCGAGGCAGAGTAAGAATGTCGCGACGAACGCTCTGCATTTGAGGTAAAGGGGGCAAGCAAGGAGGCGGGCAGGCGGGCGGGCTAGGGAAGGCGCGAAAGGACTGGTTGACTACTTCCAGGGTAGTTTCTAGGGGAATGCCGCCAGTAATCACCACGGTCATATTTTGCGGTTGGTAGTGGGCCTGGTGAAAGCAGCGCATGGCTTCTGGGGAGAGCTGATGCAGGTGGGTGGCCGTTCCCAGCACCGGACGCCCGTAGGGGTGATCTTGGTAGACCTGCTCAGACATGGCCTGAAACCCCAGCCAGTCGGGATCATCCTGGGCCTGGCGAATTTCCTCAAGCACCACTTGCCGCTCACGCACAAATTCCTCGGCGGGGATCGCCGCATGCAGCAGCAGATCGGCCAGGTAGGGCAGGGTGTGGGGCAGCCTATCGGCGGCAATGGTCATAAAAAAGTGGGCATAGTCGTGGCTGGTGGCCGCGTTCGTCATGCCGCCCTGGGTTTCAATGGCGTAGTCAAAGGCACCGGGCAAAAGGCGCTCAGTACCCTTAAAAATCATGTGTTCCAAAAAGTGGGCCATGCCAGCCCACTCCGCCGGTTCGGTTAGCGCCCCGGCCCGCACCCACACGTCTGCGACTACCACTGGCGTAGCCGCAATATTTTGATGGATTAGCGTTAACCCGTTTTCTAACGGCACTACCCTAGCTGGAAAATCGACCAAATTCAACGGGCTCTATCACTCACAACTAACATCAAAGTTCTGGTAGAAGCACAGTGCTAACCGCAGGTTGCCAAGCAACATCTAGCGCAGCGAACCAGGATCTTGCTCATACAACTCACAACCTAGCCCCAGGCAAC
Organism: Leptolyngbyaceae cyanobacterium SM2_5_2; assembly: GCA_012031045.1. GTDB lineage: Bacteria > Cyanobacteriota > Cyanobacteriia > Phormidesmidales > Phormidesmidaceae > Nodosilinea. Next base: position 7,676 of record JAAUUR010000101.1, on the reverse strand, counting down.
CCTGCCAGCGTTGCCTGGCCTATGAGGTACAGCCTGTCCACTAGAAGGAGGAACCCTAGGGTTATGCGCATACCTGACTAGCTTCAAAACCGCCGTAGCCTAATTGCGTTCAAGCTATTGGCTTATTCTAGCGCTAATTCTGCCTAACGAAGAACGCGCCCCAATTACCGCAATCGCCGAGCTAACCCCAAGGCCAAGCCCATGTCCACCAACAAAAATTCCTCCGCCGAAACCGACAGAGGAATTTTTAAAGGGTTCACCGCAGCGCCGTCTTACCTCAGTCTCCGACCTGGATAAACCAGGTGGGCACCTTGGCATCAGGTTTAAAGTTTCCAGGTCTGAGCCTGGTTTACTGCCACCGACACAACTCGGTTCCCGTTCAGAAGAAACATAGATCGTAAAACATTGTTGGCAGTCACCAACGCCGTAGTAGAACCCTTCCTATCATAGCTAACTGGCCCGGCTTCCTGGCAAGGGGCCGATCAAGAAACCGGTCGCTCTTTCGAGACTGTGCTGTAATAGGTCATGATTGAGCCTTCTGTAGCCTTGGCAAGTTCTATGGTGTCTGAATTTTCTACTCCGGCCCTAGCCTCAGATCCTCTCCCTGAGCCGATTGAGGCCGCCACCCAAAGCCAGGTTGATCTCAAGAGCGAAGCCAACCATTTGGTGCTGAGGCTGCCCCCCGAACCCGATGCCGAGATCGCCGCCACGTCCTGGGCTGAGGTGCTGCAACAGCTGAAGCAGCGGCTGGATGGCGGCGATCGCTTCTGGCAGGCGCAGACGGAAGTACACCTGCATGGGGGAGATCGCCTGCTGGATGGGCGTCAGTTGCAATCCTTAGCCGAAGCTTTGGCCGGAGCCCAACTGGTGCTCAAGCGAGTCTTTACCCGCCGCCGCCAAACCGCCCTGGCCGCTGTTACGGTGGGCTATTCGGTTGATCAAGAGGCGGCGGTAGAGCATCTGGTGCAGTCTGCCCCAAGGCCTGGCCAGCCCCTGGCCGACCCGCTCTATCTGCAAACCACGGTACGATCGGGCGTGGATATTTGTCATCGGGGCACCATCGTAATTTTGGGGGATACCAACCCCGGTAGTTCCCTAATTGCCGAGGGTGATATTTTGGTTTGGGGGCGGCTGCGGGGCATGGCCCATGCCGGGGCCGGAGGCAATCGCACCTGTCGCATTATGGCCCTGCAAATGCAGCCCACCCAGCTCCGAATTGCTGACCTGGTGGCCCGTCCGCCCGATGCCCCACCCGTCGAATCCTGGCGGAGGTCGCCTATATCAATGCCAGTACCATCCGCATTGCCCGCGCCCAGGACTTTGCCCGCAACCACCTCAGCCCCGGTGGCCTGGGCTTTGACGATTAAGCCAGGCCACCATCTCCCAGAACCAGTGATTCACTTCAGGCAATTGCTCGTAAAATTTCGTTGAGTTGTTGATTAGACGTAGGAACGTTAGGTTGGCCCATGACGCGCATCATTGTAATGACCTCCGGCAAAGGTGGGGTTGGAAAAACAACCTGTACCGCCAACCTGGGGATGGCCCTGGCCCAACGCAACCAAAGGGTCGTGGTGATCGACGCTGACTTTGGCCTGCGTAACCTTGACCTGCTGCTGGGGTTAGAAAACCGGATTGTTTACACGGCTTTGGACGTGCTGGCGGGAGATTGCTCGGTTGAGAAGGCTCTGGTGAAAGATAAACGACAGCCCAATCTGGCCATGCTGGCCGCCGCCCAAAATCGTAATAAAGAAGCCATTACCCCCGACCAGATGAAAGAACTGGTGGCCGGACTCAAGGGCCACTACAACTTTGTGCTGATTGACTGCCCAGCGGGCATTGAGCTGGGCTTTCAAAACGCCATCGCCCCGGCTAACGAAGCCATTGTGGTAACCACCCCCGAAATTTCTGCCGTGCGCGATGCAGACCGGGTGATTGGTCTGCTCGAAGCCAGCGACGTTAAACACACCAAACTGTTGGTCAACCGCCTCAAACCCGCTATGGTGCAAGAAGAGCAGATGATGTCGGTGCGGGATGTGCTGGATATTCTGGCCGTGCCTCTGCTGGGCGTCATCCCCGATGACGAGCGGGTGATTGTATCCTCCAACCGGGGTGAGCCGCTAGTGCTGGAACCCAAGCTCTCGATGGCAGGGGTGGCCTTTAACAACGTGGCCCGTCGTCTGCTGGGCGAGGAGGTGCCTCTATTAGACCTAACCGCCTCCCATGACGACCTGTTTAGTCGCCTGCGCCGCTTTTTGCGAGGCTAAGGGAATGGCCTTCCCGCCTCTAGCCCTGCCGGTTTACCCTGTCACCCCTCTCAGCCAGACCCCATGCTTAGCGAACTTCTGGATAAACTCTTTAATCGCCATCGCTCCCCCAGCAGCCGGGCCGCCGTCAAGCAACGGCTGCAATTTGTGCTGGCCCACGACCGCACCGACCTCACCCCTGACCTGGTGGAAAAAATGCGCCAGGAAATCCTCGAAGTCGTATCTCGCTACGTTGAGCTAGACCAGGAGCATCTGGAATTTACCCTGGAAAGCGACCAGCGAGTGACCGCGCTGATCGCCAACCTGCCGATTCGGCGCATTCGCCCTGTACCGCTGGCCAGTAGCAATGGCAATCCGCCAGCGACAGCAGGGGATTCTACGGCGGCGGCTAAACCAGTCGTCGAGGCCGCTCCTGAGGCCGAGGGGGTAGACAATTCCCTGGGGGAGGCGGCAGCTGATTTAGAATCAGGAGGAGAACCTCCTGCGGAAATTACCGCTGCCGCCGATGACTAGTGCCACCGACGCCCAGACCAACCTAACCCATTGTGTGGATGCCCTGGCCCTAACGACGATTCAACATCATGTGTTGCTGTGCGCCGACCAGACCAAGCCCAAATGCTGCGACAAAGCCGCCGGCTTAGCCGCTTGGGACTATCTAAAAAGTCGGCTTAAGGAACTCCAACTCAGCGTCCCCATTGCCACCCGACCAACTTCGGTATTTCGTACCAAAGCCAACTGTCTGCAGATCTGCCAGCAGGGACCAATTCTGTTGGTCTACCCAGAAGGTGTCTGGTATCACAGCGCCACCCCAGCGGTGATTGAGCGGATTATCCAAGAGCATCTAATTGGAGGGCAGGTTGTGGAAGAATTTGCGTTTTTAACCCATCCTCTATCCACTGGCGCTTAGGCCAAGGTGTGCCTGGCACAGAAACCACCCATAAAATCAGCAGTGGCAGCCCATTCTGCATGCCGGTTATGCCGCCTAGCGTAGGCAAATCACCTGGCCATGGCTTGAGTGTTAACTTTTTTATCTAGATGCCGTCACACTGGCAAAGAATGCGTAACGGAACTTGATAATTAATTCAGGAAAGCCGGTTAGAAGGACACACCCATGGGTTTCATTCAATCTATTTTCGGGACTATCTTTGGCCTGATTGGCGGAATTTTTAAGGCCATTGGCGGTCTGGTAGGGCTGGGTAAAAAGTCAGAGTTTTATCTAGAACTCGATGAAGCTGACAGCGGCAGCAAATCCCAGGTCACCCCTGCTGTTCAGCCAGTTGCGGCTGTCTCCGCAGAACCCGTTGCCGCCGCCCCTGCCCTAGCCTCGCCTCCGGCCCCCGTGGTAGCGGCTCCGGTCGCTAAGCCTGCCCAGCCTGCTGGCCCAGTGCCTAGCTTTGCGGCCAACTACGTGGCGACCCCAGGCGTGACTGGCCTCACTCGTCGCCGTCGGCCTGGCCCTAGCCTGTCGCCGTTTATGGATATGGCCAAAACGGTTAAGGTCAGATAACCTCTCGATTAGGGGTGCTCGCTAGGTTAAGGCCGTAGCGTTTTCTGGCTTAGCATTTTCTACGTCGCATCTTCTAAAGCATGCCGAAACGGGAGCCATAGCGGTTCCCGTTTGGCGCTGTAAGCTCTACCAGGCCAGTGGTAAGCTCCCCCCCGGCCTCAGTCAACCCATAGGATCCCCTGGCTACCCCCCGCTCCATTGGCAAAACCGCTAGTCAAGCCAGGCAACCTACCGCCCCTAACCTGCCACCCAACTTCAGTGGTGATGGTCATACAGTAAAAACCGCAGACTACTATACAGATGAAAAGCGGCATCCCAGGCAGATGGGGCATTGCGGGCCAGGTCAATGTGGGATGCAAAGGCGGGTAAAAGGTCAATATAATCTAGCGCCCCTTCACCGAAACCCGTGAAATCAGTGTGAGGCGGAGGCAAGATGGCGGTTTGAAGGTAGGTTTTAAGGGATTTCCAGGCCAGGGCGGCCATTAAGGGTGAATCTTCCCAGGGGCTGGCTGTGGTAGCTGGGGGTGAGGCCGCCTCTCGGTGCTTGTAGGCGCGATCGCAAAACCGCAGCAAACAGCCTCGCCCATGCAGATGCCAGTCGATGATTTCAGCATAATCTTGGGTGGCTTCCTTGCGTTGGAGTTGCCCCACGGCCCCAGGTCTACCACCGACTCGTAAATCGGCAACTGACCCATGACCCACTGCGTGATATCCCCCCAACCGAGTTGAATGGTACCGCGCTGACCCTGACCATTTTGGCAAACCACCGTTAACTCCGGCTCAAAGCTCTGGATAGCGTGCACCCGAAACACCGGAATAGCTTTCACATCCTCAACTAGGGCTACTCCAGCGGGTGTTTGATGGGCGTTGAGCTGTTCGCAAAAGTATTGCAACTCCCCGGCAGGCCCCACCCGATAGAGCCGCCAGGTTTGACCAGGCAGCTTGAGGCGGGCGGTGTAGGCGTCAAGTTGCATTACCTGGCTCAAGCCCTGAACGGCGGACGGGCGCTGTTCCCCCGCCACAGGCTTAAGAATCAGCACCGCCGCTGCTCCCGATCCCGGCGGCTGCTTTGCCTCAGAGAGATCGTGTTCGCGGCGGTGGGCCAGTTGGTCGCGTACGCGCTGTATCCCCTCCCTAGCCTGACTCAAGACCCTAGTGTTCGAGGCGTTCTGCAAGAGTCGGGTGTAGACAACCTGGGCTTTTTCTAGCTCCCCTTTCGCTTCCCAGTACTGCCCCATCGCCAGATGCAACCAGGGATCTTGCGGTTTTTTTGCTGCCACTGCTTGAGCAGTTGAGCGGCCTGGTTAAGCTGCTGGGTTTGCAGGGCGGTGACGACGAGATCGTACATGGGAAGAGGGGGAAAGGGGGAGAGGGGAGGGGGAGGAAAATCACCAATTCAAAAGCCAAAAGCCAAAAGCCAAAATCAACCCCGGCGGCAGGAAGGCGGAGACTTAGAGCAGGCGGAGTTGTTGGGCGGTGTCGGGTTCTGGGGGCAGGGAGTTGGGGTCTAACTCCTCTAAAAAGTCGTCGGCTAGGTCGAGGGCGATGTCATCGGGGTCGTTGGCGACCAGGGCGGCCGCCACCGTGAGCATGGCATCGGCCAGGGGATCGAGGTCGGGTCGGTTGGCTAGGTAGGCTTCTAGGGCCACCAAGGGGTCAAGGGTGCTGTCAGTGCCGAGTTTCGGGCAAGCGGCGACGGCTAGTTTGGGCGCTGAGTTCGACCTGGAGGGTGTAGGTGTGGGCGGTGGCCAGGGCGGCCTCCAGAGCTGGTTGATCGATTTGGTCAACCTGGCTAGAACTGAGGGTATACAGACAGCGCACAACGGCATCTACAATGTTGGTTCCTGAGATCGCCTGCATCAGGGCCGCCTGGGGATGCTCAGCCGCAGTCAAGTCTACCTGAATGGTTTTGAAAGGGCGTACCGGCAAAGGGCAAAATTCTGCCTGCGCCTGCCCTCGGCTAACATTGACCAGCAGATAGCCTTTTTCCTCTTTCTCTTCGCTAAAATCGACCCGCTCAATGCTGCCAGGGTAGATCATCAGCGGCTGTTCGCAGAGCACCTGGTGACGATGAACATGCCCCAGGGCCACGTAATCAAAACAGTTGCGGGCTAGCAGCGCCATGGGAATGGTAAACCCCCGTCCGGCGGCTAGGAAGCGTTCGGCTCCGTAGGTGGCGGTGTCTACCATGGCATGGGCCAAAAGAATGGTCGGCATGGCGTCATCTAAACGGCGGATTTCACCCTCTAGCACCACCCGCAGGCGATCTAGCAGCAGATCGTTGATCTGGGCTAGAGAAAGTCCCTCGGTGTCAGGCCGGGTTAGCAGGGCAGAGCGAGTCAGCCAGGGCAGGGTGATAACTTGCACCGGGCCATGGCGGGTCGAGATGATGTGGGTTTCCAGGCGATCGCCCACCACTACATCTGGAACGCCCAGCGTCCGATAGATAGACAGACTGGCTCCCCCCAACCCCTGGGCATGCTGGTCGTGGTTGCCCACCAGCAGCACAGCGGGAATGCCCGCCGCCGAAAGCCGCCGAAACTGGCTGGCCAGAGCCTGCTGTATCAGGGGCGGCGGCGTCGCATCGGGGAAGGCATCGCCGCCGAACAGTACCAAATCCACAGGCTCAGCCAAAGCCCGATCCATACAGTGAGTCAGCGCTCGGATAAAGTCCTCTAGGCGAGTGTTGAGCCCAGTTTCGGGATTCAGCCGCCCATGCGCAAACCCGCTACCCAGGTGAATATCCGACAGGTGCAGAAGTTTGATCAAGGGGGTTGACATAAACGGTAGCCGGTCACGACTGCGCCTTTAATCATAAAGCCTTAGCCAGAAAAGCATCGCTATCCAAAACCGAACGGCTATACCCAGAACAACCGAGACAAAACCCATCTACGTGGGTTTTGCAATGGGGCGAGGCCATGAATTTATCAACGGCTATATTCGCTGTACTGCTGAATTAGCTTAGCCACTAGCCCCGTCCACCCCGTCTGGTGGCTGGCCCCCACCCCGGCCCCGGTGTCGCCATGGAAGTATTCATAGAACAGCAGATGCTCCCGCCAGTGGGGGTTTTGCTGGAAGGGCTGGGCATCGCCAAACACTGGCCGTTCACCGGCATTGTTTTTCAGAAAGGTGCGAATCAGGCGTTCTTCCAGATCAAGGGTCACTTCCCAGAGGGATTTGTGCTGGTTAGACCCGGTGGGGCAGGGCACTTTGAAGTCATCACCTAGGTAGTGATGGAATTTTTGTAGGGACTCAATCAACAGGTAGTTAACCGGAAACCACACTGGCCCTCGCCAGTTAGAGTTGCCGCCAAATAGGCCGGTGCTGAGATTCGGCGGGTTCGTAGGCTACCTGGTATTCTTGGTCGCCTACGTAAATCGGTAGGGATTGGCCAGGTGGCAGCGAGACAGGGCGCGAATACCGTAGGAGCCCAAAAATTCTGCTTCGTTCAGCATTTTTTCCAGAATTCGAGTCAGCTTTTCGGGTCTAACGACAGCTAGCAAGCGCCGCTTACCCATGCCCTCTGTGATAAAGCTGGCCACATTGTGGCTGAGGTCAGGGCGATTTTGCTCAAACCATTCCAACCGTTCCTTAAAGCCGGGCAGCTTGTCGAGGAGGTCTGGCTCCAGAGTTTCTACGGCAAATAGAGGGATGAGCCCCACCATCGAGCGGATTTTGAGCCGCAGCCGTTCCCCATGGGGCAGGTGCAGTACATCGTAGAAAAAGCCATCGGCCTCGTCCCATAGTTCGGTTTTGCCGCCACCAATATGGTTCATGGCATCGGCAATGTAGATAAAGTGCTCGAAGAATTTGGTGGCCATGTCTTCGTAAACAGGGTTGCCCTGGAGCTAGCCCAGGGCAATGGTGAGCATGTTGAGACAGTACATGGCCATCCAACTGGTGCC